>NZ_JAFMFX010000005.1:0-61043 GCF_017855895.1 Vulcanococcus sp. CPBay_Sum15L08_68
TGGCTTTGCGCTGGATCCAACCCGAGATGTTTTGTTGCTGGCCCTACGCAATCCCCAAGAGCCATTGGGGCGTGCCGCAGAGCTTCAGGCCTCAACCCTGGAACTGAAGATCATTCCTAAACCGATCAAGCAGGCTTTTTGGCTACCGGCGCAATAGCTGCAGGGGCAGGGTCGCCATGCAGATAACCCCAATCACGGGACCTGGGGGGAGATTGATCGAAGGCTGTACCGCAACAACGAAGCCAGCACCGGAGAGCAGCAATCCCCAAAGGGCTGAGCGAAGCAGGGCCTGCTGAAGACTCCTGGCCTTGGGCATCGCCAACAGGGCAGGTGCGGCCATCAGACTCACAACCAACACAATGCCAACGGCGCTCACCGCACTGACGACCGCCGCCGCTGCAACGAGCGTCAGCAAGAAATGCAGGGTGTTGACCCGCAAGCCAGCAGCCTGAGCGCCAACAGGATCAACCCCGAGATAGACGTACTGGCGATAGCGAAGCGCCAACAGCGTCACGATCAGGGCCAAGGCCACGAGGCTTTGGATCAGCTCACGGGGACCGGCGGCCAGGAGGTCCCCAAACAGCACTGCCTCGAGATCAACCCGAATCCCCAACAAGGGAATGAGCAGCACACCCAGGCCCAGCGATCCGGCCAAGACCGAATTCAGAACAGCCTCTCTGTTGCGATCACCCTGGGGCAGGGCACTGGTCATCCGTTCAGCCACCAAGGCAAAGAGCACCCCGCTGATCAATCCGCCGAGGCCCGGCTCAATGCCCCAAAAGAGGGCGACGGCTAGTCCAGGCAAGACCGCGTGGGAAATCAGATTGACCTGAAAAAGCCGGCGCTGAACCAAAAGTGCCGTCCCCGCCAAGGGACAGAGCATGCCCACCACCAGGGCGATCGCGAAGGGGGTGAGCCACCAAGAGTCAGCCATAGGATCTGGAACTACGTCCAAAGCGGAAGCGCATGCCCTCCCAGGTTGCCGGCATCAGCGAGCGGCAGCAGCTGATCATCCAGCACCTGGAGGAGGCCAACCAAGAGCTGTCGGGACAGGACTTGCACGCCCGTCTGCGAGCCAGCAACAGTCCGATGGGTCTGGCCACGGTCTACAGGCACCTGCGCCAACTGCAGCAACGGGGACAGATCCGCTGCAGACATCTGCCCAGTGGAGAAGCTCTGTTTGCCCCGTTGGGGCGAGACGAACACCACATCACCTGCGTGGACTGCGGCACAACGGCTGTGCTCAAGCGCTGCCCTGTGCACCATGTCGACCTCGAGACAGAGGACAGCCAAGGGTTCGCACTGCTCTTCCACACCCTGGAGTTTTTTGGCCTCTGCGAGCAGTGCCAGTCCCGTCAACGCGACTAACCACAGCATTGATGGCCGACTCTCAAGTCACCCAATGAGCGCCGGACCGTCTCCGGTGCCCCTTGAGCGAGCAGGGCTCGATCCAACACAAGTACTTGGTCGTAGCTATCCAGGTCACTTCCCCAGTCATGACTGCTGACGACGAGGGTCAAGCCTGAGTCGCAGAGTTGACGCATCACCTGCAACAAGTTGGTGCGCGAGGGAGGGTCAATCGCCGCACAGGGCTCATCGAGAAGCAAGAGACTTGCCGGCTGCAACAACGTTCGGGCCAACAGAGCGCGTTGCTGCTGACCTCCTGAGAGTTCGTCCAATCGGCGCGAACCCAATCCAGCAAGACCAACCCGTTGCAGCACGGCCTCGACATCGCAACAACCAGGTCGACGCCCCAGAAGGCGACCCAGTGCGACCAACTCCTGCACCGTGATCGGGAAGGTCCAATCGATCGCGCCCCGCTGGGGCATCAAAGCGATTTGATGTCGAGCCAGCGCCGGTGTGAGCGGGGAACCCGACAGCTCCATGACACCGGAGGTCACCGGCAACTGACCTTCCAGGGCATGGAGCAAGGTGCTTTTACCCGCACCATTCGGCCCCACCAAGGCGGTTAACGACCCTGGCTTGATATGGAAGGAAACATCCTCAAGGACCAGTTGAGGACCGCGATGCACACACAGGTTTTGAACGCGAAGCACAGCGGTCCAACCTCTTGAGATCAACCTATCTGGACTTCCCCCTAAAAGCGAAGAGTGACGCCAGTCCCGACGTGATGCTGGAATCCAACACCCCAGCCTTCACCGGCCTGGGAGCTATAGACGGCCTCCCAGTGGGCAAAAGCGACAACGTTCTCGCTGATGGGATATTCGAATTCAATCTCACCACCCCAATCCGTACGCTGCGGAAGATTCGCGTACCGACCAGGGGTATAAAAGCGTGGACCGCCTGAGAGGGTCACATTGAGCTGGTCATAGTTAAAACCGAATCCCGCCCAAGTGTCGGTGTAATTACCGAGATAGGTCCCATCGCTGTCCCATCCCGAGTGATTGCTGGCCGAGACAAAAAGGCCATCGACAACGTTCTCCAGACCATCGCCCAAGGCGAAATTGACATCACCGTCGCCAAAGGCATAGATCGCGCCTGCCTGCAACTCATTACGCAAGCCCAGCTGATCGTCGTCTTGCGTCCGCGTGATGTAGTACGGCTTCCAGGTGGCCTGGATACTTAGGTTTTGATTGGGCTGATAGCGAGCAGAGAGGTAACCCTTGATATCCGTACGCCTCCAGGGGCTGGCCGATGTCACGCCCTCTTCTGAATGGCCCTCTTCGGCATGGCCCTCATCGTCATGCTCATCTTCTTCGTGCACCTCTTCAGGCCCATGGACATGGACTTGCCCGTAGAAGTGCTCGGCCTCACCCCAGACCAGTGCGGGTCCAATGGCCGCCTCGATCGCAAAGCTGCCCTCGTTACTGAGCCCCCACTCAAGAACCGTCCCAAAGAGACCATCGATGGCGTAATGCCTGGGTTGCCCCTGAATGTTGTTCTCCAGCCCGCCATGGCCTTCGATGGTGATCACCGGAGAGGCCTTGTATTCACCTGGCTTGAGCTCTTCACCCCCCGGTCCACCATGCGCCAGAGCCGGCATCGACAGGGCCAGGGCGCAACCTGTCGCCCATGACAAACGCTTAAAACAAGTCACGGCCGAAGAGACAACCATTGAATTGAACGATTTGGATTAAAAGAAGGGCCTGGAGTGAAGAACTAGATCGCTTTCCAGCGCGATGCAATTTGGTCTCCAGATGAACGGTCACAACGACCTCCCTGGGCATTCACGAGGGTGCACACATTGGAGACAAAGGTGGCCACGTAGCTTTTTCCCTTTGCGACACCATCGACGACGAGAGGTTGCCCATAGACAGGTACGCCCGAGGTCTTACTGATGCGGCGCAATGTTTTCGAGGTTGCTTTCGATTCTGAGAACAAAACCTTGGTCCCCGACGCTTGCGCAGCCTGAGAAATCTCTCGAAGGCTGCTGGGACGCAGCGGACCACCGGATGCGAATGACCGCATCAACGGCACATAACGAATTTGATAACGCCTGGCCAACGACGAGAGCGCGTCATGCTCCGTCAGAACAACGCGATGGGCCTTAGGGACTGTCGCGAACTGGGCCGCAGCCCAACGGTCTAATTGGGTCAAGACGGAATCAACCCGCGCGACGCGCGCATCAATAGAGCCCCGGGCCGAGGGAGCAACACCACTCTTGAGTTGCCGAGAGACCACCTTGGCCATCGCCGCAGCCTGAAGAGGGTTGTGCCAGACATGCGGATCGCGACCAGGACTGGACGGCACGGCGACTTCCGCCACCTTCACCGTCCGCTTCAGCCGGCCAAGGCGCTCCAGCGCCGGACTCAGCCGGTAGCCATTCAGGAAGACCACCGAAGCCGACTGGATGGATGCGCGATCCCGGGCACTGAGTCGGTAGTCATGGGGGTCCGCGCCGTCCGGGACCAGACAGGCCACCGCAACGGTGGGACCGGCCACGGTGCGGACGAGGTCGCAAAGAATCCCATTCACCGCGACCACGGGCTGCGTAGCGGCGGCCGACCCAGCACCCATCACAGTCAAGCCGGCCGCCACGAGCCCGCCACCCAAGAGCACAGAACAGCGAACCAAAGCCACCGAGCAACCAAGGGAATGATAACAGTTCTCACTCTCAATGTCAGCATGGGTCGTTGCCAGGCCGCGATCCGATCACCAGGCTGTGGATGGGACTGTCTTTGCCTGAGTGATGCGATTCCCCAAACGTTCTGGTGCTCATACCGCATGGATCGCTGCAGGCCTACTCGCCCTCGCCGCCTGCCAATCGCCCAGCGCAGACCCAACGGCAATGAGCGGCCCACAAAAAGAGGTCTATGCCTACAACGAGGGAGCCATCACAGCCCTGGAAGGCCATCTCCTGGCCGCGATCGAGCTCTCTCCCGATCGCTTTGATCCTGAAGATGACCACGACCATGAGGCCCTGATCAAACAGACCCGGGCGACCGCCACGAGCTACACCGACGCTCTGCAGAGCATTCAGGCCGATCTCAAGGATGGCCCCTGCAAAAGCGCCCAAGCGGCCTACCTCAAGCTCGAGCAACAGGAACTCGGCGTGATTAACGCGATGCTCGATGCCCTCTCCGATGGCGATGGCGCTGGAGCCAAAGCCGCGGCCAAGACCTACAAGGACCTCACCAGCTCAGCCGAAAGCCAAACCATCGACCAGACCTATCTGAAGGCCTGTGGCTTGAGCAGCGTCTAAAGCTGCAGGCCACGTCCCAGACTGAGGGGATCGATCCCAGCCGCAGCAAGCCGCCTTCACCATGAGCAGCAGCCTGATGGAACAGGCCCCTAGCGGGCTTCCCGTGACCATCCTCACGGGCTTCCTTGGCGCAGGAAAAACCACGCTGCTCAACCACATCCTCAGCAACCAGCAGGGCGTCAAAACCGCTGTGCTGGTCAACGAGTTTGGAGAGATCGGCATCGACAACGACCTGATCATCGCCACCGGCGAGGACATGGTCGAACTCAGCAATGGCTGCATCTGCTGCTCCATCAATGGAGAGCTGCTGGACGCCGTCTACCGGATCCTCGATCGCCCAGATCCGGTCGACTATCTGGTGGTGGAGACCACTGGACTGGCTGACCCGCTGCCGGTGGCCATGACCTTCCTCGGCAGCGATCTACGGGATCAGACCCGGCTCGACTCGATCATCACCCTGGTCGATGCTGAGAACTTCAGCGACGAGATCCTCGATGGGGAGGTGGCCCGGGCCCAGGTGGTCTATGGGGACATCCTTCTGCTGAACAAGTGCGACCTCGTGAGCGAGGAGCGCCTCACTGCGGTGGAAGACAAGCTGCGGGAGATCAAAACCGATGCGCGGATCCTGCGCTCGGTCAAAGGGGAGGTCAATCTGCCGCTGCTGCTCAGCGTGGGCCTCTTCGAAAGCGACAAGGTGGCTGCGCAGCAAAACCACGACGACTGCGACCACGACCACGGTCACTGCGTCCATGAGCACGACCACGATCATTCCCACGACCACCACGACCACAGCAACTGCGATCACGACCACGGGCACTGCGAGCACGACCACGGTCATTCACACGATCACAGTCACGATCACGGGCACTCCCACGACCATTCCCACGCGGATCACCTCGCCATCGAGGGATTCACGTCCCTCTCCTTCAATGCCGAGGGGCCCTTTTCCCTGCGGAAGTTTCAGAACTTCCTCGACAACCAGCTGCCTGCGGGGGTCTTCCGGGCCAAGGGAATCCTCTGGTTCAACGAGAGCAGCAAGCGCCACGTCTTCCACCTGGCCGGCAAGCGTTTCTCCATCGACGACAGCGAGTGGAGCAAGCCCAGCGACCGCAAAAACCAATTGGTCGTGATCGGCAAAAACCTCGACCACGCCAAGATCCGCAAGCAACTTCAGGCCTGCGTCGCCAAAGATGCCGGCAAGGGCTTCTCCTGAAGCGATAATCCGAGCAGCGGTTTCCTGGACCCAGCCCAGGAAGGCAACGAGGAAAGTCCGGTGTGACTCCGGCACTGTCCCGCAGCTGTGATGGGAGCGCCCGCTCCTCAGTCAGAACGCTCGCCGCCCTCACCCCCCCAAAAAAACCTCAGCACCGGCGCGGACCGGATCTGCCATGAACTCGAAACTGACCCGATCGCTGCTGACCAGCACTGCAGCTGGACTGGGACTGAGCCTGCTCTCCATGCTCCCGGCCGGTGCCCATGGCAGCGCCGACCATGGCGTCATGGGTGGCGCCCTGCACCCCCTGCTCGGACTGGATCACCTGCTGATGCTGGTGACCGTCGGTCTCTGTGTTGCCCAGGCCGGGCGCCCGTTGCTGACCACTGCCGTTGCTGGCGCGCTTCTGGGTTCGATCGTGGGCAGCTTTGGCGGGCAACTGCCCGGGGCTGAAGTGCTTGCAGCACTGGCGATCTCGGCTGTTGCTGCCGTGCTTGTTCTGGTGCTGCGCGGTCACTGCGGTCGTTCGATCCTGGCCCTCGCCGTTGGCGGGGCCGTCGCCCTGCACGCCATGCTCCATGGCCTGGAGTCCAGTGGCAGCTCCTTCTGGTGGATTGGCGCCCTGCTGAGCTCCGCTGCGGTGGTGGGCGGCAGCGCCTGGCTGAGTCAGCGGTTTGACCGCAAGCTGGCCAGCCTCGGGGCCGGGCTGCTGGTTCTGGCGGGCGGCCTGCTGGCGATTGCACCCCTCTGAGCTGCAGCATCCGCGACAGCAGAAGCGAAAAACGCCGTTATGGTGTGTCGAACCGCATCCCCCGGATGGCCGAGTTCACTGCACTCACAACGGTTCTGGGGCTCGTCGGTCTGATTTTCTGGCTCGCCACCGACTCGGACGATGACAACGGCGGCGGCGGTTTGATGCAACCGTCGCTCGTGCCGGTCCGGGTCAACCGCCGCTGATCAAACCTCGTCCTCCTGCTGGGAACAAGCGGGACAAAGCGCCCGCACGTTCAAGACGCAGTTGAGCAGCTGAAAGCCGTGTAGAGCCGCTGCTTCACCGCCGGCCTGAAGCACCGCTTCACTTTCAAACTCCTCGGTGTGTCCGCAGCGGGCACAGACCAAGTGGTGGTGGTCCCGGTGCGCCTCATCACTGGCCAGCTCAAAGCGCCGTCCCCCTTCGGGCAGCTCCAACTCGCAGAGCAGCTCCATCGAGCTCAGTAGCCGCAAGGTGCGATACACCGTGGCCAGGGAGACCCGCTCCTCCGCCTTCAGCAGGCGCTGATGCACCTCCTCGGCACTGAGATGACTTCCCTCGCCCAGACGCTCAAACAGGGCCAAGACCCGTTGCCGCTGGGGCGTCAGACGCTGTCCGCGGTCATGCAGCGAGCTGCGTAAGGCATCGGCCTGCACCGGGGAGACGGGACCAGCGGGCAAGACGCTCTCTCAGGGCACTTCTCAACAATACCCACTGTTGCGAAGTGCCGCCAGGTCCCGGCGGGCAGCGGCGGCCATCAGACAATCCGCCAGGGAGACCACGAGCCTGTAGCTCAGGGCCACCGCCAGCAGGGGGGCCTCGGGGACCGACACCGCCAGGCGCAGCACCAACACCGCCTCAAACACCCCCAGCCCCCCAGGGGCAGCAGGCACCACCAGCCCAGCCGTCCAGGCCAGGGCGAACCCGGACAACCAGCCCCACCAGCTCAGTTGAACGCTCAGGTCAAAGGCTTGAACGCAGCAGGCGAAGCCTCCGAAGCGGCAGAGAACAAAGACCAACTCCGCCAGCAGGGGCAGCCAGGGATAGCCCGGCAAGCGCAGGCTCCCTGGGGTCAGGCCGGCGGGATCAACCTCCAGGGCTTGGGCGCGGCGGCGCTCCAGACCCTCCAGCAGAGGGTTTAACCAACGCGGCACCAGGGCCAGCAAAGGCAGCAGGCCCAACAGCCCCAGCCCTCCCCCCAGGGCCACCAGCGCCAAGGCCGCCACCGCCATCAAGAGCGGATCCAGCAGGACGGTCCCCAGGGCCTGCCGACCACTCAGGGGTTGGCGGCAGGGTCCACCAGCGCGCAGGGCCCGAACCCGCGTGACCAGGTGCCACACCCCACCGGGCAGGTACTTGCGCAGGTTCGACTCGAGGAAGAGCAGCAGCACAGGCGTCCAGCGCGGTGCCGCACCGAACCAGCGCAGCACCACTCCCCACGCCAAGCCATTGACCACCAGGCTCAAGGCACTCAGCCCGAGGCCCAAGGCGAGCCAGAGCCAGGACTGACGATCCAGGCTGAGCTGCAAGAGCTGGCTGCCGTGGGAGACCACGGCCGTCAGAACAAATGCAAAGCTCGCCGCACTCACCCAAAGCCGGGCGCCCCCAGGCAGAGAGAGCCCCCTCAGCCGCTGGATCACGGCTGCTCCTCCAACCAGCGGAGCAGCTCTGCGCGCAGCTGATCCAGGGGCAGCTGCCGCTGCTGCGCCAAGGGAATCAAGTCCTCCAGTTCCGGCTTGCAGAGCGCGCTGCCATCGGGGCGGATGGAGCGCTTGAAGCGCACGGGCCCCCAGGGCGTCTGCCGCTGCTCGATCTGCCGAGGCAGGGCCCAGCGCTGCTGCTGCTGCTCACGCACCCCCAGGCTGCTGCCATAGCGCCACCAGATCGCCCGCAGGGCCTCCGCCTGCTCCGGCCAGGCCAATGCTGTGATCAAGCTGCCCGCGCGTCCCTTCTTCATCACGACCGGCTGGGCAAAGACCTCCAACGCCCCGGCCTCCCGCAGGGCCTCCTGGAGGAAGGCCACATCCTCCGGGGTGGCATCGTCGATCTGGGCCTGCTGCTGCACAACGGTCTGCAACTCGGGCGCGCTGCTAGCGGGGACATCCGCCTCAGCCAGGAGCAGGCGCAACTGATTCGGGCGATCCAACTCGCGCGTGCCCAGCCCGATCCCCAGCCGGCTCGGACGCAGGGACGGCGCCGGCGCGAAGCACTCTGCCCAGGCCACCATCAGGGCCAATCCCGTCGGCGTCGTCAATTCCGCTGCAGGAAAGCCCGCACTCGTGGCGAGCGGAACCCCATGGCGCGTGGCCAGCTCCAGCACCGCGGGCACCGGCACCGGCAGCAGGCCGTGGGCACTCTTGACCTGGCCATGGCCAGCGGGTGGAGGACTGCAGATCAGGCGCTCAACCCCGAAGTGCTGCAAGCCAGCGCAGACGCCGACCACATCCACCAGGGCATCCAGGGCCCCCACCTCATGGAAATGCACCTGCTCGGGCGGGTGGCCATGGACCGCGCCTTCCGCCTCCGCCAGCACCCCAAAGGCCCTCAACACCGACTCACGGAGTGCCGGCGGCCAATCGGCTGCCTGAATCTGCTCCTTGAGGCTCGCCCAGTGGCGATGGGGGGGCTGCCGCTCCAGCAGCTCCACCTCCAGATGCAAGCCACGCAGTCCTGCGCTGCGGCGCTCCTCCAGCTGCAGGCGATAGAGCCCAGCCAAACCCAAGGCCGCCAGGGGTTGGTGGACCACCTCCTCAGGCAGTCCGCAGTCGAACAGGGCCGCCAGGAGCATGTTCCCGGCCAATCCCGTCGGGCAATCCACCACCGCCAGGGATCCCATCAGGCCTCCTGCAGAAGCTGCTCCGCACTGGCCTGAAGCTGCTCGCGGTGCTGCTCCAGCCACTGCTGCACCTCGCGGCGGGCGCGACGCTGCTCGTTTTGCGCCGTCATCACATCGTGTCCGGAGAGGCCCCAGAGCCGTCCCAGCAGAGCCCGGTCATCGGCGCCGCCGCGGGAGCCGCCGTACTCGACAACCTCCGCCACCATCCCCGCCAGAAGCACCCGGCTCCAACGCCGCAGATCCTCCAGCGGCATCTTCACCTGGGCGGGAGGTTCCAATTCGGTGCTGCCGTTCACGCGCAAACCATGGCGCAAACAGGCGCGGCTGCCCACCAGAACCTGCTTCACCGGCAACTGGTTCTCTGCGGCCAGCAGCAGGTGTCCGGCCTCATGCACAGCAATCCGCCGGAGCCGGGAGCGACCCAGACCAAAGGGCAAGGCCTCCGCCAGCAGATGTCCGCCGAGGCCACCGAAGCGGGCCGCATCCAGCGTCAGGGCCGTCAGTGCCCCACCCGCTGCTCCGGCAATCAGCCAGGGGGAGAGGCCCAGCACAGGGCCCACAACGGAGACAACACTGATGCCCGCCACAGCAACACCGGCCCGCAACGCCGCCGTTGATCCCTGATCGGAGCTGGCCAGACGCACCTAGCGGCGAGCACCGCGGGGACCGCCGCGACCGCGGCCGGCCCGTTGGGGCACAGGAGCAATGACTTCGTGGTTCTCAACCTGCAGGGTTTGACCCTCGCGGCGCAGATCCAATGAAACGAAGTGGCGCAGATGGGCGGGATCCACCTGGCCCTTCAGCTGGAGCTTGAACGGGGTTGGGCGGCGACCGTCAGGCCTGGGCTGCTGGCGAATCTTGACGACCAGATCACCGTCCTCTGGACGGGTGTAGATCAGCTCGCCGCGCACCGAGAAATAACCATCGCCTTCGGGCAGGTCATCCCCCTCATCGGCACTCTCCTCGGGGGAGAGGGTGCTGGGTTCCCAGACCCCCACCAGCTGGAGATGGAGCTGATCAGGATCGCGGAAACGGGGATAGGCCACCCAGAGGTGGGGCTTGCTCAGGTCCAAGTGACGACGCATCAGCGTCAGCACGCGTCCAAGGACAACGGCATCAATCTCTGAGCCGTCCTCGGTCTGGATCACTCCACGGGTGAGCTGATCTGCATCAGCCGGCACGTAAGTCCCCCGCACCACGCCGATGGCGCGGTACTGCATCGGTTCTGTGACCGGGGAAATGGGGTGTTGACGCATCGTGGCTGAAACCCTCTGGGCGCTCGTGAAATCCATCGCCCGCTGGACAATGTACCGAGCTTGCAAAAAGGGCCCAGACTGAGGCCCACTTGCAGGTTCCTCGATGCCGGCACGCGGCCGCACCAACCAGCGCGATGGCGTGCTCATCGCCCTGGTGGCATCGGGGCTGGTGACGGTGTCACTCACCGGCGGCTGGCTGCTGGGTCAGCACCAAGCCCTCAAAGCCCAGGGCAGCCCCGAGGGCAGCAATGAGCGCCAAATTGCCCTGCTGCAAGCCCGCCTCGGCGACGGATCCGCCAGCAACGCGGATCAGCAGCGGCTCATCGATCTGTTGATTCAGCAAGGTCAATCCCAGGAGGCCAGCCTCGTGCTGGAGCGCCTGGCCGATCAGCAGCCGCAAAACTGGCAGCTGCGTCTGCTGCTGGCGGAGCTCCGCCGCGACAACAACGACCGCCCCGGGGCTGAGCGGGAGTTACGCCAGATCCTCAACCTCAAGCCCGATCGGATTGAAGCGCTGCAGTTGCTCACCCTGATCCAACTGGAGCAGGGGCGCGGCGCCGAAGCCGAGGCCCAGCTCAAGACCCTGCTGGAGGCCAGCAGTAAACCCACCCCCCAGCCACAAAAGCTGGGTCTTGGCCTACTGCTGGGTGATCTGCGCCAGCGGCAAGGAAAGAGCGCGGACGCCTTAGCCCTCTATGGACAGCTCGCCAAAGATTTCCCGCGAGACCCCAGACCTCTTCTTGCCATTGCCTTGCTGAAACAAGACCAAGGCGACCTCGCGGGAGCTGGTCAGGCCCTGGCGGACGCCCAGGCCAGGCAACCGGAAAAGAAAGACCCACGCCTGGATCGTGTCGCCGCCAGCTGGGGACTCGACAGCCTCAGGGAGAACAAAAAGAGCGCTAAGGAGCCGTCACCAGCGGAGAAGAAGCCCCAGAGCTAGGGGGAGCCGCCTGGCTGTCGAGCTGACGCAGTGCCGCGTCAATGGCGTCGCCGGGGTCGGTGGCGTCATCCATCGCCGAGCTGCGCCGCAGCTTGTTCATCAGGTCGATCGGATTCGTGCTGTCCAGCAGCGACCCGCCCTTTCGACTGGTGCCACCGGGGCCCTGATCAAAAACGCTCGGCTCGGGAGCAAGGTTCGTGTTGCCGGACTGGGCGCGAGCCGCGAGGGGCAGCACTGCGGCGGCCGCGATCAAGGCCGCGGTGAGTCCCCGGTACATGGCACTTCGATCGAACAGCTTGGCGGGAATGCTAGGAGCAGCCCCAAGCCACCTCCCATCGATGCGCATCGCCAGCTGGAACGTCAATTCCGTGCGGACCCGCCTGGATCAAGTGTTGGCCTGGCTGCAGACCCATGAACCGGATGTGCTCTGCCTGCAGGAGACCAAGGTCAGCGACGACCTGTTCCCGCTGCAGGCCTTTGAGCAGATCGGCTACCACTGCGCCATCAGCGGACAGAAGGCCTACAACGGCGTCGCCCTGATCAGCCGAGAGCCGCTGGAGGACGTCCAGGTGGGCTTCGACGCCCTGCTCCCGGACGCGGGGCCGCTCAGCGAACAAAAACGGGTGATCAGCGGAATGCTCGATGGGGTGAGGATCCTGAACCTCTACGTCCCCAATGGCAGCTCCCTGAAGAGCGAGAAATACCCCTACAAGCTTGAGTGGCTGGCCTGCCTGCAGCGCTACCTGGCGGTGCAGGAGGAGCAGGGGGATCCGCTCTGCATGGTGGGGGACTTCAACATCGGTCTGGAGGACCGGGATCTACCGGACCCGCAACGCCTCAGCGGCACGATCATGGCCAGCGATCCAGAGCGCACAGCCCTGCGCGCCGCCCTCGCTGATCGCCTCACGGATGTCTTTCGTGTCTTTGAACCGGGCAGTGGGCACTGGAGCTGGTGGGACTACCGCAGCGGGGCCTGGGACCGGGACCTGGGCTGGCGCATCGACCACATCTATCTCTCAGAGGAGCTCCTGGGCTGCGCCACCGGCTGCGTCATCGACAAACAGCCCCGCGGCAATGTCCAACCCAGTGACCATGCCCCGGTGGTGGTGAACCTGGCCTGGCCGCCGGAAGAGGACGAAGACGAGGACAGCTGGCCCTAGTAGAGCTCGACCCCCTCGGGTAGGCGCTGGCCCTCCTCCTTCAGCTCCACCCAGCGACGGGCCGATTCTCCGCAGCTCTTCGGGGTGGGGAAGATCTTGCCGGGGTTGGCCAGGCCGTCTGGATCAAAGGCCCGCCGCACCAGTTGCATCGTCTCGAGGTCATCGGGACTGAACATCCAGTCCATGTAGCAGCGCTTGTCGCTGCCCACCCCGTGTTCACCACTGATGCTGCCGCCGGCATCGAGGCAGAGCTTCAAGATGGCTGCCCCCAAGGCCGTGACCCGCTCGTTCACGCCGGGCTCATCGGCGCGATACAGGATCAAGGGGTGGAGGTTGCCATCACCGGCGTGGAAGACGTTGGCCACCGCCAGACCGTGCTCCTCGCTCAGTCGCTCAATCGCCGCCAAAACCCGCGGCAGGGCCGTCCGCGGCACCACCCCGTCCTGCAGGTAGTAATTGGGGAATTGGCGGCCCAGGGCTGAAATCGCACTCTTGCGGCCCTTCCAAAGGCGATCGCGCTCTTCCTGACTCCAGGCCTCACGGACCCCACCGGCTCCGGCCTCCCGGCAGAGCTCCGCGGCCATCTGCACCGACTCCTGCACCTCCAGGGGGTGCCCGTCGAGTTCCACCAACAGAACAGCTGCGGCCTCGCGGGGGTACTCATCCACGCCGAAGAAGTCATTGACCGCATGGATGCAGCGGCGATCCATGATTTCCATGCCCGCCGGCAGGACCCCAGCGGCGGTCACCAGACGCACGGCCTCGCCCGCCGCCTCCATCGAGGCGAAGTCCGCCAACAGCACCGCCACGCAGGCCGGTTGCCGCAACAGGCGCAGGGTGATGGCCGTCGCAATCCCCAGGGTTCCCTCACTACCGATGAACACCCCACGCAGGTCCAGCTCGGGGGTCTCCGCCATGCCCGAACCCAGGGTCGTCACGCTGCCATCGGGGAGGACCACCTCCATCGAAAGGACGTGGTTGCTCGTCACGCCGTACTTCAGGCAGTGCACCCCGCCGGAGTTCTCCGCCACGTTCCCGCCGATGCTGCAGGCCACCTGGCTGGAGGGATCGGGGGCGTAATAGAAGCCATCGCCGGCGACCGCCCGCGTCACCCAGCTGTTGATCACCCCGGGCTCCACGGTGATGCGCTCATTGGGGAGATCAATGGCGATCACCCGGCGCATGCGGCTGGTGGCGATGACCAGCGCGGGCTGCTCCGCCAAGGCTCCGCCCGAGAGGCCCGTGCCGCTGCCTCGGGCGATGAATGGAACCTGAAGCTCGTTGCAAAGGCGCACCACCGCCGCCACCTCAGCGGTGGTCTCCGGCAAAACCACCAAGGGCGGTTGATGGCGATGCAGCGTCAAACCATCGCAGTCGTAGGCCAGCAACTCCTGACGCTTGGCCACCACCGAGCGCGCCGGCAGCAGGGCCTTCAATCGGCGCTCAACCAAGCCCCAGTCTGGATTCACAGCGATTGTGGGGACGCCCAACGACCTTAACGAGCTGGCACGGTCTCGACCGCTTGGGCGGTGATTGCGTAAGGATGGGCGACGCTTAAGGCCCATTTGGGGTCTCGAGCCCCAATCCAGTCTGCGGATTCCGTTTTGACCTCGGCTCCTGTCTCGGCACCTGTGCACAACACCACCCGTTCCCAGGAACTCTTCAGTGCCGCCCAGAAGCTGATGCCCGGCGGCGTCAGTTCACCCGTGCGCGCCTTCCGTTCGGTGGGCGGCCAGCCGATCGTCTTTGACCGCGTCAAAGGGGCCTACGCCTGGGACGTCGATGGCAACCGCTACATCGACTACATCGGCAGCTGGGGCCCTGCCATCTGCGGCCATGCCCACCCTGAGGTGATCAGCGCGCTGCACGACGCCCTGGAGAAAGGCACGAGCTTCGGCGCCCCCTGCGCCCTCGAGAACCAGCTGGCCGAGATGGTGATCGATGCCGTCCCCTCCGTGGAGATGGTGCGCTTCGTCAACAGCGGCACCGAGGCCTGCATGTCGGTGCTGCGCCTGATGCGCGCCTTCACCGGCCGCGAAAAGATCATCAAGTTCGAAGGCTGCTACCACGGCCACGCGGACATGTTCCTGGTGAAGGCCGGCTCCGGTGTGGCCACCCTGGGCCTGCCCGATTCCCCTGGCGTGCCGCGCACCACCGCCGCCAGCACCCTCACCGCTCCTTACAACGACCTGGAAGCGGTCAAGCAACTCTTTGCTGAGAACCCCGGTGAGATCGCCGGTGTGATCCTCGAGCCGATCGTCGGCAACGCGGGCTTCATCACCCCCGAGCCCGGCTTCCTCGAGGGCATTCGTGAGCTGACCAAGGAGAACGGCGCCCTGCTGGTCTTCGATGAAGTGATGACCGGCTTCCGCATCAGCTACGGCGGTGCCCAGGCCAAGTTCGGCGTCACCCCTGACCTGACCACCATGGGCAAGGTCATTGGCGGCGGACTGCCCGTGGGTGCCTACGGCGGCCGCGCCGACATCATGAGCATGGTGGCCCCCGCCGGCCCGATGTATCAGGCCGGCACCCTCAGCGGAAACCCCCTGGCCATGACCGCTGGCATCAAGACCCTGGAGTTGCTGAAGCAACCCGGCAGCTACGAGCGCCTTGAAGCGATGACCAGCCGCCTGATCGCCGGAATCATGGATGGCGCCCGCAGCGCGGGTCTGCCCATCACCGGTGGTTCGGTGAGCGCCATGTTCGGCTTCTTCCTCTGCGAGGGTCCGGTGCGCAACTTCGAAGAGGCCAAAGCCGCCGATGCGGAGCGCTTCGGCAAGGTGCACCGCGCCATGCTCGAGCGCGGCATCTACCTGGCCCCCAGCGCCTTTGAGGCGGGCTTCACCTCCTTGGCCCACTCCGACGAAGACATCGACACCACCATCGCGGCCTTCCGCGAGTGCTTCGCCGCGGTGGCCTGACGATGCAGCGGCGGGGCCTGCTGCGGGCTGCGGCCACAGCGGCGGGCTCCGCGGGAGCAGCCTCCTTACTGGGTGCCTGCCGCATCCGCAAAGTCGGTGATGCCTCCGGGGTCGCACGGCCCCAGGTGCGCTGGCGCATGGCCACCAGCTGGCCCCACTCCCTGGACACGATTTTTGGCGGCGCCCAGACCATCAGCCGCCGGGTCGCGGAACTGAGCGAGGGCAGCTTCCAGATCGAGCCCTATGCCGCCGGGGAACTGGTGCCGGGCCTGGAAGTGCTCGACGCCGTGCAAAACGGCTCCGTCGAATGCGGCCACACCTCCAGCTACTACTACGTCGGCAAGAACCCCGCGCTGGCCTTCGGCACCTCCGTGCCCTTTGGCCTGACGGCCCAGCAGCAGAACGCCTGGCTCTATGAGGGTGGCGGCAATGAGGCCATCAATCGCCTCTACGCCGATTTCGGTGTGATCAGCTTCCCGGCGGGGAACACCGGAGCCCAAATGGGCGGCTGGTTCAAACGGGAACTGGAGGGACTCCAGTCCCTGCGGGGCCTAAAGATGCGCATCCCCGGCCTGGGGGGCAAGGTCATGGCCTCCCTCGGGGTGAACGTTCAGGTCCTACCGGGCGGCGAGATCTACCTGGCCCTTGATCGTGGCGCCATCGATGCGGCGGAGTGGACCGGCCCCTACGACGACGAGAAGCTCGGCCTCCCCCGGGCGGCCCGCTTCTACTACTACCCAGGCTGGTGGGAACCAGGTCCGACCCTCGCGGCCCTGGTGAACCAGAGCGCCTGGCGCGCCCTTCCGGCGGACTATCAGGCGATGTTCAGCACGGCCTGCTACGAAGCGAACCTCTCGATGCTGAGCCGCTACGACAGCCTCAACGGTCAGGCCCTGCAGCGCCTGATTACAGGCGGGACCCAATTGCGTGCCTACGACGAAGCGATCCTGACGGCAGCCCGCGAGGCCAGCGACCAGCTCTACGCCGACACGGCACGGACGAACCAGGATTTCAAAACGCTCTACGCCGGCTGGCAGACCTTCCGTGAGCAGATCTGGGCCTGGAACCGGGTGAATCAGCTCTCCTACGCCAGCTTCAGCTACGGCCAACCCCGCTGATGGCGCGCTTGGACTGGCCTGATCAGATCGATCGACTGAACCAGGGTGCCGCCTGGATTGGTCGCTGGTCCATCCTGCTGATGTTGGTGGTCGGGGCCTGGAATGTGGTCGGGCGCTACCTCGGCCTGGCCCTGGGGCTGAGCCTGAGCTCCAACGCCCTGATCGAGGCCCAGTGGGCCCTGTTTTCCATCGCCTTTCTGCTGGGGCTGGGCTACACGCTCCAGCGCAATGGCCATGTCCGCGTGGATGTGCTCCACAGCCGCTGGTCCGCCCGCAAACAACGGCGGGTTGAACTCGGCGGGACGTTGCTGCTGCTGCTGCCCTTCGCGGTCATGGTGCTGCTGGTCTCGCTACTGCCCGCCCTGCAGTCCTGGCAGATCTGGGAGCAGTCGCCGGATCCCAACGGCCTGCCGCGCTACTGGATCAAAAGCTTGATCCCCCTGGGCTTTGGCTTGTTGGCGCTGCAGGGGCTGGCCCAGGCGCTGCGCCTGAGGCGTGAGCGCTGATGGAACTGGAGGCCTTCGGCTACGTCATCACCTTTTTCCCCGGCGAGGTGCTGGGGCCCGCGATGTTCATCGCCCTGGTGCTGGCGCTACTGAGCGGCTACCCGGTGGCCTTCGGCCTGGGCGGCATCTCGGTGCTCTTCGCCCTGTTGGGGATGGCCGTTGGGGTGATTGAACCCCAGTTCCTGACGGCGCTGCCCCAGCGGATCTTCGGGATCATGAGCAACTTCACGTTGCTGGCGATTCCAGCCTTCGTGTTCATGGGGGCCATGCTCGAGCGCTCGGGCATCGCCGAACGATTGCTTGTGGCCATGGGCCAACTGCTGCGGGGAGTCCGCGGCGGCCTGGCCCTGGCGGTGGTGCTGGTGGGGGCGCTCCTCGCCGCAACCACCGGTGTCGTCGCCGCCACGGTCACCACCATGGGACTGATCTCCCTGCCGGTGATGCTGCGGGCGGGCTACGACCGTTCCCTGGCCACAGGAGTCATTGCCGCCTCCGGCACCCTGGGCCAGATCATTCCGCCGAGCATCGTGCTGGTGGTACTTGGCGACCAGTTGGGGGTCTCCGTTGGCGACCTGTTTCTGGGGGCGCTGATCCCCGGGGTACTGATGACCGCGGGCTTCGCGCTCTACGTCCTGGTCATCAGCAGCCTGAAGCCCGAGCTGGCACCAGCCCTCAATGCCGAGGCCGACTCCAGCCAGCCGAGCGGCAGGGCACTGTTGAAGGTGCTGCTGCCGCCCCTGGGCTTGATCCTGCTGGTGCTGGGCAGCATCTTTTTTGGCCTGGCCACCCCCACCGAAGCTGGAGCAATTGGGGCGATCGGAGCCATGGCCCTGGCGGCCCTGGAGGGGGGACTGAATCGCCGCGGCCTCAATCAGGTCTGCGACGACACCCTGCGCACCACCGCGATGGTGATGGCGATTCTGCTGGGGTCCACCGCCTTCAGCCTGGTCTTCCGCGGCGTGGGCGGCGATCAGCTGATCAGCGATCTGCTGCTCAACCTGCCGGGGGGCAAGGCGGGCTTTTTGCTGGTGAGCATGGCCGTGATCTTTGCCCTGGGCTTCTTCATCGACTTCTTTGAGATCGCGTTCATCGTCTTGCCCTTGCTGCTGCCCAGCGCGCGGCAGTTGCTGGGACCGGAGGCCCTGCTCTGGTTTGGGGTGCTGATCGGCGCGAACCTGCAGACCTCGTTCCTCTCGCCCCCCTTCGGCTTTGCCCTGTTCTTCCTCCGCGGGGTGGCCCCCGAGGAGGTCAGCACCCAGTCGATCTACCGCGGTGCCTGGCCCTTCATCGGCGTTCAACTCGCGGTCTTGCTGCTGATCGTCTGCTTCCCGCCCTTGGTGAACTGGCTGCCGTCGATGCTGCGCGTCTAGGGGCGCTCAGCCGCCGCCGCCGCATCCGGTCGACGGGGGTCAGCCACACCCCAACTGCCAAGGAGTCTCTCGGCGTCGTAGCGGACTTCCGCGGAGTTCGCTGACCCCATCGCTGGACGCAGCTGGAGTTGATGGCCCCGCTGCTCCAGCAGCCGCCAGGTGTCGGGACTCAACCCCTGCTCCGTGCTGATTTGATCAGGCCAGAGTTGGCTGTGGATCCGGGTCTCTGCCACCGCTGAGGCCAGGTTGAGGCCATGCACCAACCGGTTCAGCAGCACCTGCAGAACTGTGGTGATGATCCGGCTTCCGCCGGGACTGCCCGTGGCCAGCAGGGGCCTGCCATCGGCGTGGAACACCAGGGTCGGGGTCATCGAGCTGAGGGGACGGCGTTCTGGGGCGATGGCGTTCTGGCTGCCCTGGCGCAGGCCGTAGGCATTGGGCGCTCCGGGCTTGGCCGTGAAGTCGTCCATCTCGTTATTGAGCAGGAACCCGGCGCCAGGAACGCTGATGCCATTGCCGTAGGCCGTGTTCAAGGTGGTGGTGGTGCTCACCAACCCGCCATCGCGGTCCACCACAGAGAGGTGGGTCGTATTGGTGCCGCCCTGGGCCGGCAGTACCTCGGCTTCCAGCTCAGCGGCAGGGCGGTGACGATCGAGCCGAATCTGTCGCCGTTGGGCATCGGCATAGCGATCACTGAGGAGACGATCCAGCGGCATCGCCACCTGGTCCGGATCGCCCAGGAGTCGGTTGCGGTCCCGGTAGGCCAGGTTCATGGCCTCCACCATCCGATGAATCGTCGCGGCGCTGTTCAGACCGCTGCGCTGAAGCTGCAGCGGCTCCAGGACCTTGAGCAGTTGCAGCAGGGTGGCCCCGCCCCCGCTGGGAGGGGGCATCGTCAGCACGGGATAGCCCCGGAGTTCCCCCTGCAGCGGACGCATCCAGGGGGCTTGATAGCGCTTGAGATCCTCCAGGCTGATCAGACCGCCCTGGGCCTGCATCAAAGCGACCAGGTTCTCGGCCAAGGGACCGCTGTAGAAGCAACGGGCGCCCTGCTCAGCAATGCAGCGCAGACTGCGCGCCAGCAGCGGTTGCTTCAGGCGCTCGCCGCTCAGGTAGGGGGCCCCATCGGGCTTGAAGAACTGGGAACGGCTCGTGGGATCAGCCTTCAGCAACGGCGCCGCCGCCTGGAGGGAGTCACTCAACTCCGGCCCCACCAAAACACCCTGTTCAGCCAGGTCAATCGCCGGCTGCATCACCTGGGCGAGGGAGAGGCAGCCATAGCGGCGTTGCACCTGGGTCAAGCCAGCCACCGTGCCGGGGACCCCCGTGCTCAGGAGGCTGCGCAGGGCCCGCTGACGATTCACCGTGCCGTCGGGATTCAGGAACAGATCCGCCCGGGCCGCCAGCGGAGCCTTCTCGCGGAAGTTCAGGGCCACGGCCTCACCTCGGCCCAGGCTGATGGCCTGGGGAAGCTCGGGTCCCCGGGCCACCGCCGCACAGGTGCGAATCGGCCCCCGCTTGGGCAGCCAGAGCAACAGGAAGCCGCCGCCGCCCAAATTGCCCGCCTGGGGCAGGGTCACCGCCAGGGCAAAGGACGTCGCGACGGCCGCATCGACGGCATTACCGCCCCGGCGCAGGATCTCAGCACCCACCGCCGCGGCCTGGGCCTCCTGGGCTGCCACGACTCCGGCGGAGGACTCAACGGGATGGAAGCGTTGACTGCGCTCCTGCAAGAGGTTCGCCCCGGCCGCGTTGGGGAAGGCCAGGGCGAGGCAGGCCACAGCCATGGCGAAGGGGGAGTGTCGTCTCATGGCTCCATTGCTCCATAGCCGCCGCCACCGGGGGTCGCCATCTGGAGTTGATCACCGGGCTGCAGCTCCACCAGCGCAGAACCCGGCAAGGGCTCCAGCTGCGCAGAGCCTGCCCGCCGCAGGCTGTTTTGACCGCAGGCCCCAGCGCCGCCACCGGCCAGACCGAAGGGGGGCACCAGGCGACTGCCGCTGAGCAGGGAGGCGGTCAAGGGCTCCAGGGCCGTCAGGGTCCGCACCACGCCATGACCACCGGGCCAGCGGCCGATGCCCCCGCTGCCGGCGCGAATCGCAAACTGCTCAAGCCGCACCGGTAAGCGCTGCTCCAGGATTTCTGGATCCGTCAGGCGGGAGTTGGTCATGTGGCTCTGCACCGCATCGGCACCCGCAAACCCCTCGCCAGCTCCGGTTCCGCCGCACACCGTCTCGTAGTACTGGCAATTGGCATTGCCAAAGCTCAAGTTATTCATCGTGCCCTGGGAGGCAGCCAGCGCCCCCACCGCTGCAAACAGGGCATTGGCCACCGCTTGGGAGGTCTCAACATTCCCCGCCACCACAGCGGCTGGGGGCCGGGGGTTCAACAGACAGCCTTCCGGCACCACCAGTTCCAAGGGATCAAAACAGCCGGCATTCAGGGGAATCGGCTCGCGCACCAGGCAGCGGAAGACATAGAGCACCACAGCCTTGGTGATCGCCAAGGGGGCGTTGAGATTGCCCGCGATCTGAGCGGAGGTCCCGCTGAAATCAATCCGAGCGCGGCGCTGCTGGCGATCCACCGACAGGCGAACGACGATCTCCGGGCCGGCATCCAGCGGAACCCGCGCCTCGCCATCGGACAGTCGACTGAGGACCTGACGCACCGCTGCGGCCGCCTGATCCTGGACGTGCCCCATGTAGGCCAGCACCCGCGCTTCACCCACCGCATCCATCAAGGCCAGCAGGCGCTGAACCCCGAGGTCATTGGCCGCCAGTTGCGCCTGCAAATCCGCCAGCAGCTGATCGGGGTTGCGGGCCGGCCAGGGCCCCTGGGCCAGCCGCTCCCGCCAGGCCTGCTCCAGCAGCCGGCCGCCCCGCACCAGCGGGACGTTGTCGAACAGCAGTCCCTCCTCCGCAATCGAACGACTACTGGATGGCATGGATCCAGGCGTGATCCCTCCCACATCGGCGTGGTGGCCGCGGGAGGCGACGAAGGCCACGGGCTGATCACCGCCTGAGGGGGAAAACAGCGGCGTGATCAGCGTGAGGTCCGGCAGATGGGTGCCGCCATTGAACGGGTTGTTGGAGACGACCGCATCCCCGGGCTGCAGGGGCTCGAGCTCCCCCTGCTCAACGGCCCGCATCAGGGCCAACACGCTCTCCCCCATGGAGCCCAGGTGAACGGGGATGTGCGGCGCATTGGCCACCAGACGTCCCCGCCCGTCAAAGAGGGCACAGGAGAAATCCAGGCGCTCTTTGATGTTCACCGAGACGCTGGTCTGCTGCAGACGGGTGCCCATCTGCTCAGCAATCGCCATGAAGCGATGGCCGAACAACTCCAAATTGACCGGGTCAGGATCAGTGGTCTGGGCCTTGCTGGACTGAAGACCAGCCGCTGCCTCACGGCTCAAGAGCAATTCGCCCCCAGGCAGGCAGCGCGCACGCCAGGACGCGGGCAGCAGGTTGGTGCCTGTGGCCTCACAGATCAAGGCCGGACCCTCAATGCACTGACCCGGGGCGATCTGGGCGCGCTGCCAGAGGGCGGCGGACCTCCAGGCGCCATCCAGGAAGACCGAGACGCTCCCGGGCCCTTGGGGCTCGGCGGCGACGGCATAGCTGGAGCGGGGGCGAGCCATGGCACCGGGCCAGCTGAACTCCAGGCTGAGGCGATCGACGACAATCTCGGGCCGATCGCCGCTGGGGAGGTAGCCGTAGCGCTGCTGGAACTGGGCGATGAACTGCTGCCGCAGCCGCTCAGGGCCCGGGCAGGGCTGGGGCCAAGGCACCGCCAGGCACTGGTCCCGGCCTGGTAAGCGCAACTGCAGGGTCCGCTGCAGCTGGGGAGACGCGGGGACGGCACGGATCCGTTCAGCGGTGATCGCCTCCAGTGCAGCCAAGCCGCCTGCTGAGAGCGGACGCCCCCAGGACTTCTCCCACACCTGGCCCTCATCCGCCAGGCCAATGCCGTAGGCCGACAGCACCCCAGCGAAGGGATGCAGGAGCACCTGCTGCATCCCCAGCCGCTCCGCCAGGGCACAGGCGTGTTGGCCGCCAGCCCCACCGAAGCAGCAGAGCACGGCTTCACGCACGTCATGGCCCTGCTGGATCGAGATGCGGCGAATCGCCTCCGCCATCCGCTCCAAGGCCAAGTCCAGAGCCCCCTCGGCCGCCGCCTCGGCGGAGCAGCCCAAGCGCTCGCCAAGGGCGTCGAACTGCGACCGCACAACACTCCCATCCAACGGTTGATCAGCCTTGGGGCCAAAGACCGCGGGGAACTGCTCGCTCTGCAGCCGCCCGAGCAACAGATTGGCGTCGGTGACGGTCAGGGGCCCACCGCGGCGATAGCAAGCCGGACCGGGATCCGCCCCCGCCGACTCGGGACCGACCCGCAGGCGCACACCATCGAACTGGAGGCGCGATCCACCGCCGGCGGCCACGGTGTGAATCGCCAGCATCGGCGCCTGAATCGGCAGCCCCTCGAGCTCCACCTGCTCCAAGCGGGGCCAGGGCCCATCGCAGTAGCAAACGTCCGTCGACGTTCCGCCCATGTCAAAACCGACGATGCGGCCAAAGCCCGCCTCCGCCGCCGTGCGCACCGCACCGACGAGCCCCCCGGCCGGCCCGGACAGGATCGTGTCCTTGGCGCGCAGCGCTGCTGGGGCAGCCAAGACACCACTGGACTGCATCACCCGCAGCGGCACATGGCGGCCCAGGGCCTCTTGCACCTGCTTCAGATAGCCCTGCAGCACCGGACCCACGGAGGCCTCCAGCACCGTGGTCTGCCCCCGCGGCACCAGGCGCGGCAGGGGACTGACCTGATGGGAGAGCGCGATCTGCTCAAAGCCGAATGGCTCCAACCAGGAGCCAAGTTGCTGCTCATGGCTCCCATTGGTGGTGCTGTGCAGCAGGGCCACGGCAACACTGCTGTAGCCGTCCTCCTTCGCCGCCTGAACGGCAGCCCGCAGTTCCTCATCCAACAGCAGGGGCTCAAGCTCCTGGCCATCGGCCGCCAGGCGGCCCTGAACCTCAATCACCCGGCCCTGCAACGGCTGCGGACGGCGAATGGCCAAGGCGAAGAGATCAGGCCGGTGTTGATCTCCAATCGTCAGCAGATCAGCGAAGCCCCGGTTGATCAGCAACAGGGTGCGCGCACCGCCGCGCTCCAAAAAGGCATTCGTGGCCACCGTGGTCCCCAGCCGCACCTCGGCCACGAGCCCCGGAGGAATGACGTGCTGCTCCGTCCCCAGTCCCAGGCACTGACGAATCACCCGAACCGCCGGATCCCCCGGATGGTCGGGTTGCTCCGAGAGCACCTTGAAGACCTCCAGCTCCCCATCCGGCCTGCTGGCCACCACATCGGTGAAGGTGCCGCCCCGATCGATCCAAAAACGCCAGCCTGAGCGGGTCATGGGCTGACAGAAACGCTGCGATCTAGCGGTAGTTCTGGAACTGCAGGGGCACTTCGACGTCCTGGTCCTTCAGCAGCTGAATCACCGCCTGAAGGTCATCTTTGCTTTTGCCGGTCACCCGCAGGGCATCACCCTGAATGGCGACAGTGACTTTCTTGAGCTCGTCGCGAATGGTTTTGCTGAGCTTTTTCGCCAGCTCCTGACTGAGCCCTTTGCGCAATTTGACCACCTGCTTGACCTTGTTGCCGCCGACGGGCTCAGGGGTTTGGAAGTCGAAGATCTTGAGCGAGAGGTTGCGCTTGGTCGCCTTCTGACGCAGCACATCCTCAACCGCCTGCAGCGTCATATCGCTTGCGGTCGTGATCGTCAGGCTGGTCTCCTCCAGGTCCACTTCGGTGCCCGAATCCTTGAGGTCGTAGCGGGTCGAGACGTCGCGGCGCACCTGGTCCAGGGTGTTCACCAATTCCTGCCAATCGAAATCGGAGACGACGTCGAAGGAGTAGCTGGAGGCCATGCGGTCGCGCGGGGTGAACCGGGCTCAGCCTAGAAAAGGAGGCAACCCAAGCCCGTTGGCCCCGATGCATCCCGCCTTTGCCTGGTCGCTCTTCCTCAGCGCCGGTGTTGTGGTCTCCAGCCTGGTGCCCCTCGGCGCGGCCCGCTCCAAGGCCGACTTCCAACTGAGCGACCTGGCCGCCCCCCGGGCCATGGCCGAGCGGCTGCCGGACTGGGGCAAGCGGGCCAACTGGGCGCACCTCAACAGCTTTGAGGCCTTCACCCTCTACGCCCCGGCCGCGCTGATTTGCCTGATGGCCGGCGTCAGCTCGCCGGTGGCCATCGCCGCCGCTTGGATCTATCCGGCCCTGCGACTGGGCTACATCGCCGCCTACGTCGCCAACCTTCCGCCCGTTCGCTCCCTCTGCTGGGCCGGTGCCATGACCTGCGCCGGTCTTCTCTATTGGGAGGGACTGCAGGCCGTCATTGCCGCGGCCAACTGAGCAGGAGGGTCAGTCGAAGAACATCAGGCTGACCACCTTGCCCATGTCTTCTGCGGTTCGGCAGCTCGCCAGCAGGGTCTCGCTGTCGTGGAAGGCAAAGCAAATCAGCTGATCGCAGCGGCGAATGATCTCCTGGTTGCAGAGGCTGCTGGCCATCGGCAACGGCAGTTCGTCGTTCTCGGGTTTCTCGACCAGGTGCAGAACCCGATCGAGCTGCTCGCGGGATTCCCGGGGTTGTCTATCCAGGCTTTGCGGCAGCAGCACCGTCAACCGTGACGGGTCGATCTCCAGGACACCGCGAATCACAGCGGCATTCACGCCCTGGGAGCCCGAAGTAATCAAGCTGTGCCCCTCCTGGGCCAGGGAGCGGGCCACCAACTCCACCAGGTGGACCGAAACCACCGGCACATGGCGGCTGCCGAGAATGGCAATGCGACGCTTACTCCGGTCCTGGAGCATCGCCAGCTCTTGAGCCAGGGTGTCAATCCGGTCGAGGGCCGGCAAATCAAGAGACCGGGTCAACGCATAACACCAGCTGACGTTTCGAAACTAGCAGTGATTACGCAGGGACTGGCAGCCGTAGGCGACTGAAAAGCCGCTCAAAATCGCAATGCTCTTCCACAAGGCGGAAGGCATAGGTGGCCTTCACCGATTCATGCAGCCGGACCTGACCGAAGGCGTTTTCGATCACCCCAACGGTCGTCAAGGTGTCGTGGTCGACCTTGAGCAAGGGAACCTCAAGTTCCTCAGCCCTGGAGATCAACTGGGGCAACGGTTCACCCGCACCCGTGAGGATCAAGCACTGGGTCGAGGCCTCCAGCGCAGCCAATTGAATATCGGTACGGTCCGCACCCGTGACCACAGCCATGTTGCGGCGGCGACGGAAGAACTCCATGGCGGAGTTCACGTTCATCGCACCAATGGACAGGGTCTCGACCAGAAGATCGTGCCGCTCAGGGCAACACAGGGTCCGGGCATCGAGGCGGCGAGCCAATTCCTCGACGGTGACGCTGCGCAGCAGCGGCGAGCGGGGCATCACCCCCAGCACCGGCAGGCCAAGCCGCTCGAGGGCGGGGACCACATCAGCGCGCAGGGCCGTCACCTGGGCGGGGGGCACTCCATTGAGCACCACCCCAGCCAGCAGCTCACCCAATTGATCGCGCGCGGCGAGCAGGGGCTCAACGCTGCTGCTGTCGTCCCAGGCATGGACGAGCAGCACTGGCGCCTGCAAGCCCTCGGCCACCTGGGCCAGGCTCAGTCCATAGAGACGGCCATCGTTGAGGCTGCCTGAGGCCTCCATCAAGGTCAGCCCCTCGCTCGAGGACTGCAGTTGCTGCTGCAGCCGCTGGAATCCAGCCCCTGGCTGGAGGTTGCCATCCAGCAGACGCGCCCGAGCTGCTTCGGCGTCCTTGAGATGAACCGAAGGGACCAGCTGGTCATCCTTGAGTCCCAGGATCTGGCCGACGAAGCGCACGTCATCGTCGATCAGCGGGTCGGAACCCTCAGCGCTATCGGCCAGGGGTTTGCCCAGCCGAACGCTCACTCCACGCTGCAGCAGCTGGCGGGCCAAGCCCAGCACCACCGCCGATTTGCCACTGAAGGGCGCACAGGAACCGATCAGCAGGGCGGGGGAACAAGCGTGATTCGCCGCGTTGCCCTGGCCCATGTCAACCCAGTTGTTCAATCGAATCTAAGGGGTGCCGGGGGGCGGATCGAGTCCAAGCAACAACCATTGCCAGAAGCTCTCCGGCAGATCCATCGAACCGTCCTGCTCCCTGCAATCCATCAGCCAGAGCACCAGCTGAGAGGTGGCCACCGAACAGGCGTAGCTCGCCCCAGGCAGTGCCGGTGACGGACGGGTCGGATCCGCCTCCACCACCAACTCCAACTGCGCCGGCTCCGAAGGGGCCACCCCCGCCCGCCAACGCAGCTCAAAGGGCCGCTGCCCAGCGGGCTTGAGCTGACGCACCCCAGAGCAGGAGCCACGGGCCAAGGTCTCCAGGGCGCGCTCCAATTCCGCCGGGCGCGCGCTCCCCTGGCAATAGGGAGCGAACAAGGCCACCAGCCCCGCCGACATGCCAAGCACCGTCCTCTGCACCGAGGATGGCGCAAGCTGAGGCCATCGCCCACCGCTGCATGGGACTGCCGCGCTTTCAAGGACGCACCGTTGCCCTCACTGGAGCCAGCGGCAGCCTGGGCCAAGCCCTGTTGCAGCAGCTCGACGCGGAGGGAGCGCAGCTGATCGCCCTGACCAGCAGCGATCGACCGCTACGCATTGAACGCGCCAATGGGGACCCCATCCCCCTCGAACAGGTGCGCTGGAGCGTGGGCCAGGAGCAGGCCCTGAGCGACGTGCTGGCGCGGGCCGACATCTTGGTGATCAACCATGGCGTGAACTGCCATGGCGAGCGCAGCCCCGAAGCGATCGTGCGATCGCTCGAGGTCAATGCCCTCAGCAGCTGGAGGTTGCTCGAGCTCTACGCCCAGCAGGACGACGGCACGCGAAAACGGGAGGTCTGGATCAACACCTCCGAGGCCGAGATCCAAGCGGCGGTCAGCCCGCTCTATGAGATCAGCAAACGGCTGCAGGGCCAACTGCTGAGCCTGCGGAGCCTGGACCTGGCCACTGAGACCTTCCGAATCCGCCGGCTGGTCCTCGGCCCATTTCGCTCCGCCCTCAATCCCATCGGGCTGATGTCTGCTGCGTTTGTCGCCCGGGAAATCCTGCGGCAGACCCACTGGGGATTGGGGTTGGTGATCGTCACACCAAACCCCTTGACTTATCTATTGATGCCCCTTGCGACCCTCAGTCGCTGGGCCTACTTCCGGCTGGTCAGCAGCCGGCCCTAGAAGTCGCGGTCGGTCAGGATCTCGCAGCCGTCGCTGGTCACCGCGATGGTGTGCTCCCACTGGGCCGAGAGGCTGCCGTCAACGGTCACCACGGTCCAGCGGTCCTTCAGGGTGCGGCAAACCTTGCTGCCGGCATTCAGGATCGGCTCCACCGCGAGGGTCATGCCCGGGCGCAGCTTCATGTTCGGCAGCTCCCGGGTGCGGTAGTTGAAGACCGAGGGCTCCTCATGCAGGTTGCGGCCCACGCCATGGCCGGTGTAGTCCTCCACAACCGCAAAACCGTTGGCCTCGACGTGGTCCTGAACCGCACCGGCCAGATCCAGCAGGGTGCTGCCCGCCTTGACCGTCGCCAGGCCCTTCATCAGTGATTCCTGGGCCACCCGCGCCAGGTCCTGGGCCTCCTGGGAAGCACCCTCACCGACCAACAGGCTGATGCAGCTATCGCCGTGGTAGCCGTCGAAGTAGGCGCCGGTGTCGACCTTGACCAGGTCACCGGCCTTAATCACCCGCTTGTTGCTGGGGATGCCGTGGACCACCTCGTTGTTGATCGAGGCGCAAATGCTGGCGGGAAAGCCGTGGTAGCCCTTGAAGCTGGGCGTCGCACCCATCTCGCGAATGCGCTTCTCCGCGTGGGCGTCCAAATCCCCTGTGGTCATGCCCGGTTGGGCCAACTCCATGATCTCCCGCAGGACCGTGGCCACGATCCGGCTGGCCTGGCGCATCGTCTCGATCTCACGCGCGCTCTTGACCTCGACACCGCGGCGACTTTTCTGAATCCGGGGGCCGGTCTGGGTCACCGCCGACTGGGGCACCTGACCTTGTTCTTTCTGGGTGGCGGCCAGCAAATCAGCAAAGAGGTTCATCGCGCCAGTGCAGGCCTGCTCTCTGCAAGTTAGAACCTGAGCCCTGAACTGTGCCGCATGCAAGCAACCCTGGCCTGGATGCGGCGCCTCCATGCCGCCATCGCTCCGCTGGTGGTGCTGCCGCTGCTGCTGACCGTCTGCAGCGGAATGGCCTATCGGCTTCTGAAGGATTGGGGAGGCTTCGGCCGGGACCAGGTGCACTGGCTGATGGTCCTGCACGAAGGGGAATGGCTGGGCACCACCGCGGAGCCGATTTACGTGCTGCTCAACGGGCTCGGTCTGCTATGGATGCTGGTCACAGGCACCACCCTGGCAATCCGCCGGCTGTGGCGTCTGCGCCCCCGGAATTCGGGGGCACCTTGAGCCAGTACACTGGTTGTTTGGCCAGGCGTTTTAACGGAGCTGGGATGGCAGCGGATTCCAAGGACATGACCGACGAGATCAAGAACGAAGAGACCCAGGAAGCCGCCGGCACCGAGGCTGCAACTGACTCCGCCGTAGCTGTGGCCGAAAAGCCTGCTGCTGCAAAAGCCACTGTGGGCAAGCTCAGCGCCCACGCCCTGATGCAGGCCTTTGAGGCCGAGCAGATCGCCAAGAACCCCAAGGAGCTCCCCGACATCTACGTCGGCGACACCGTCCGGATCGGCGTGCGCATCACCGAGGGCAACAAGGAGCGCATCCAGCCCTTCGAAGGCGTGATCATCGCCAAGCGCCACGGCGGCCTCAACGAGACCATCACCGTTCGCCGCATCTTCCAGGGCGTCGGCGTGGAGCGCGTCTTCATGATCCACAGCCCCCAAGTGGCTTCCATCAAGGTGGAGCGCCGCGGTAAGGTGCGTCGGGCGAAGCTCTTCTATCTGCGCGACCGGGTGGGCAAAGCCACTCGCGTCAAGCAGCGCTTCGATCGCTGAGGCTCACCGCCTCCAGCACATCGGCCACTTCTCCCAGGAGTGGCCACTGAAGACCTCTGCTCAGCAGAAGTCTTTGAAGAGGGGACATCGGCCCTGCGCCGTTAGTTCAGTTGGTAGAACGCAGGTCTCCAAAACCTGATGTCGGGGGTTCAAGTCCTCCACGGCGCGTTCGATGTCCCCTACCTGCAGTCTCTCGTTTCCGGACATGGAGTTGGATCTACAGCCCGGTGATGTGGTCAAGGTTCTGGAATCCGCCGCCCTCGGCTGGGTTCGTGCCCGGGTGATCCGCGTCAAATCCGGCGGTCGTGTCGTCGTCCAGAGCGACCAAGGCCGTGAGTTCACCGCCCGTGGCAATCAGGTCCGCCTGATCGAACCCGCCGGCTTCCGCCCCTGATCGTCTGAGCTCCGCTCATCACCATCTCAAGCCCGCCCTTGGCGGGTTTTTTTGTGCCCAAAACCAGGGCCAGTTCACAAGGTTTGCCGGCTCAGGCCCTGAGTGTGTTGACGGAGGGCAGGGCGACAACGGATACTTTTGAGGTCGCAAACGCGACACGGCTGGGGCCTTGAAATCCCAGACGGAGAGAGCTCTTAGAGCGCTCAAGGGACTGTAGTTCAACCGGTTAGAGCACCGCCCTGTCACGGCGGAAGTTGCGGGTTCGAATCCCGTCAGTCCCGTTTCCACCTTGAGGTCAACGCCAGTGACTGGAACTGGAGCGGCGGTCCGTGTGCGTCTCGCCCCCAGCCCGACTGGAACGCTTCATATCGGTACCGCTCGCACGGCGGTCTTCAACTGGCTCTTCGCCCGTCACCTCGGTGGGGAGTTCCTGCTGCGGATCGAAGACACCGACAAGGAGCGCAGCAAGCCGGAATACACCGCCAACATCCTTGAAGGGCTGAAGTGGCTGGGGATCAACTGGGACGCGGAGCCCGTGATCCAAAGCGAGCGAATCGAGGCCCATCGCGCCGCCATTCAGCAGCTACTGGACTCCGGCAAGGCCTATCGCTGCTATGCCAGCGAAGCAGAGCTCACTGAAATGCGGGAGCAGCAGGCGGCCGCCAACCGCGCCCCCCGCTACGACAACCGCCACCGCGACCTCAGCCCCGAGCAGGAGCAGGCCTACATCGCCGAGGGCCGCGAGGCCACCATCCGCTTTCGCATTGATGACGAGGCCGTCATCACCTGGAACGACCTGGTCCGCGGCGCCATGCGCTGGTCCGGTAGCGACCTGGGCGGCGACATGGTCATTGCCCGTCGCGCTCCGGCCGATCAAATCGGCGACCCCCTCTACAACCTGGTGGTGGTTGTGGATGACGCCGCCATGGCCATCAGCCATGTCATCCGCGGCGAAGACCACATCGCCAACACCGCCAAGCAGCTGCTGCTCTACGCAGCCCTCGGTGCACCCGTCCCCGAATTTGCCCACACCCCTCTGATCCTGAACAAGGAAGGGAAGAAGCTCTCCAAGCGCGACGGCGTCACCTCGGTCAATGACTTCCGCGAGCAGGGTTACACCGCTGAGGCCCTGGCGAACTACATGACCCTGCTGGGCTGGTCGCCGCCGGAGGGCATGGAAGAGCGGTTCAGCCTGAGCGACGCGGCCCAGGTCTTTGGCTTTGATCGGGTCAACAAAGCTGGAGCCCGCTTCGACTGGGACAAGCTCAACTGGCTCAATAGCCAGGTGCTCCACGAGCGCAGCCCCGAGCAACTTCTGGCTGAACTCGAGCCCCAATGGAAGGCCCTGGGCTGGAGCCACAGCGACGCCAGCTGGCTCCAGGAACTCTGCGCCCTGCTCGGTCCCTCGTTGGTCACCCTCAAGGACGGCATCGAGCAGGCCCGTCCCTTCTTTGAGCGCCCCGAACTCAGCGAGGCCGCCCTCAAGCAACTCGAGCTTGACGGTGCCCGACCGGCCCTGAAGGCCCTGCTCGAGCATCTGCCCGAGGGCGCTTTGACAGCCGAGACCGCCCAAGAACTGCTGGGCAAGGCCGTGGCCGATGCCGGCGTCAAGAAAGGCGTCCTGATGAAGACCCTTCGGGCCGCCCTACTCGGCAGCCTTCAAGGTCCCGACCTGCTCACCACCTGGTTGCTGCTCCAGCCCAGTGGCGAGGCCAGGGCTCGCATCGAGCGCAGCCTCTAGGTCGCTCTCCACAAGCCCCAAGCGCCGTGCCAGCAGGGGAGCGGACAGCCCCTGCACCGCCACGGTGATCAAGATCGTCAGGAACACCAGGCCCTTCAGCGCACCGCCGCCACTCACCCCGGCGGCGCTCAATTTCAGGGCAAACAAGCTGGCCACGGCCGCCGTCACGATTCCCCGCGGCGCCACCCAGCTGAGCATCAACTTGTCGCCCCAACTCAATCCCGGCAGGCCCAGCGAACCGGCCTGAACCACCAGCCAGCGATACAGCATCAGGGCGGCCACACAGCTGACACCACCCCAGCCCAAGGGCGAGAGCTCAGCCCAGGAGAGATCCGCGGCCAAGAGGGGAAAGAGCACCGTGATCGCCAGCTGGGCCAGGTGGGCAATCAGGGCATCGAGGTTGCTCGCTTCGTCCTTGAGCCGCAGGCCGACCACGATCCCCGCCGACACCGCCGCCGGGAGCCCCGCCTCCGGCAAGAGCACCTGGGTGCCACTCACCAACAGGAACAGCACCCCCAAGCTCAGTTGCAACCGGAGGCCCTCGGCCTCACTCGGCAGGCGCTGCAGCACCAGGACCAGAAGCCAGCCGCAACAACCACCCATCAACACCCCACCGCCCAGGCGCAGCAGCAACAGCGGCAGGACCTGATCCCACTGGGACAAATCACCCAGGGCCAACTGCAGCAGCAGCAGGGCCAGCACGGCCCCCACCGGCTCCAGGATCAGGCCTTCAGCCTCGAGCACCGCCGAAAGGCGCGGCACCAGACGCATCTGCTGCACCAAGGGCGTGATCACCGTGGGCCCTGTCCCCAGGGCGATGGCCCCAAACACCCAGGCCAAGGGCCAGGACAACCCCGCCAGCTCATGGGCCAGCAGGGCTCCGCCCACCAGCCCGAGCAGACCACGGGTGAGCACCAACTGCAGCACCGTGCGCTGCAGGTCGCGGCCGGCCAGACGCAAATTCAGGCCGCCGTCAAAGAGCACCAAGCTCACCAGCAAGCCCACCAAGGACTCCAGCCCTCCCCCCAGGCGCTCGGGCTGCACCCAATCCAGTCCGGCATCACCGATCAGCAGCCCCGACGCCAGCAGCAGCACCACCGAAGGCCAGCCACTCAGGCGTGCGATCAGCTGGGCCAGGGCACCGGCAAAAAACGAAAAGCCCCAGATCAGCTCAGAAGTCATCGTCATCGAGGGCACCGAAGACCGGCTCCACTCGGATCCCCTTCACGGCGCTGGGGCGCACCACCAGGTACTCACCGGGCAACTCCGTGATCGGCACATTGATGAAGGCATCGGCCGGGCCGGCATTCAGCACCGTGCCGTACCACTGCTGAAAGGCGTCCAGGCTGGGGAAGTGCACCACCTGCTCATGCCCCCCGGAGAGCAGCAGATGGATCGCATAGCGGCTGGGGGTGCGGGTCATCGAGGCGCTCAACCAGGCCGAAGCTCTTCCCCAGAATGGGTCAAACGCAGCGGCTGCGCAGCCTTGGCGGCATAGAGCGGATGCCGGGGCTGGCCACTCGCGGTCAGCCCGAGGGCCAGCAGCGGCACAGCCTGCTGCCGCAAGAGGCGCAACACCGCTTGGTCGCGATCCCTCCAGCGGCCGCCGTTGCCCCAGCCCAGCCAGACCGCGGCCCCGGGCGCGTCCGCCAGGACGCCCAGACGCCGCTGCAACCACTGGTCGGTCTGCGGGCCGATCGGATCGGCGCTGCGCCGCAGCACCGCCGGACTGGCCGAGATGCGGGCGAACAGGTTCAGCACCTCCAGCGATCCATAGCCCCAGGCCTGGGCAAACGCGATCAAGCGCCGCAGGGTCGGATCATCACGCTCGGCCGTGGCGCGGGAGGGATTCAGCCCGACAAACAGCAACCGCGGGGCCTGCGGCTGCCACTGCCGCTCGAGCCACCAGCGATAACGGCCGCAGGAACTCAAAGCAGCCCGGCCCGTTCTGCCAGGCTGGGCCCACTTGATCTCCAGGGCGTTTTGACCGGCGGCACCACCCTCAAACCCCTGTTGCTGCTGGTGGATGGCCACTCCCTGGCCTTCCGCAGCTTCTACGCCTTCAGCAAAGGGGGCGAGGGGGGACTGAGCACCAAAGAGGGCATTCCCACCTCGGTCACCTATGGCTTTCTCAAGGCCCTGCTGGACAACTGCAAAGGCCTGGCCCCCCAGGGGGTGGTCATCGCCTTTGACACGGCTGAACCCACCTTCCGCCATGAAGCTGACGAGGCCTACAAAGCCCATCGTGACGTAGCGCCAGAACACTTCTTCCAGGATCTGGGCAACCTGCAGCAGATCCTCGAGCAGTCCCTCGACATTCCCCTCTGCATGGCTCCCGGCTACGAAGCCGACGATGTCCTGGGGACCCTGGCCAATCGAGCCGCCAACGATGGCTGGCGGGTGCGCATCCTCTCGGGTGACCGTGACCTCTTCCAGCTGGTGGACGACGAGCGCGACATCGCTGTCCTCTATATGGGGGGTGGGCCCTATGCCAAGAGCAGCGGACCGCTCGAGATTCGCCGCGATGGTGTCGTGGCCAAGTTGGGGGTCACCCCCGAAGAGGTCGTGGACCTCAAGGCGCTCACGGGCGACAGCAGCGACAACATTCCGGGGGTCAAAGGCGTCGGTCCCAAGACCGCCATCAACCTGCTGCAGGCCTACGGCGACCTCGATGGGATCTACGCGGCGCTGGAGCAACTCGAAGCCGCGGGCCCCAAGGCCAAAGATCCCAAGGGAGCCCTGAAGGGGGCGCTGCTGGGCAAGCTCAGCACGGACCGGGAGAACGCCTACCGCTCGCGGATGCTGGCGGAAATCCTGGTGGATATTCCGCTGCCGACGGATCCGCGTCTGCCCCTCGGTGCGGTCAAGAGCGACTCCCTCGCCGAAAGCCTGGAGGAACTGGAGCTCTTCAGCCTGCGGCGCCAGGTCAACAGCTTCGCCACGGTCTTCTCCAACGAACCACCGCCGGCCGTCGCCGCCGCCGAACCCCAAGCCAAAGCAGAAGCAAAAGCCGAAGCGCTCAGCGATCCGGCCGCCGATGACGGAGACGCCCGCGACGCTGCACCGCCGGCCCTTGCGCCCCAACTGATCACCAGTAGCGAGGCACTCGAGGCCTTGGTGCAGAGGCTCCTGGGCTGCTGCGACCGCCAGAGCCCGGTGGCGCTGGACACTGAAACCACCAGCCTCAACCCCTTCCAGGCCGAACTTGTGGGCCTCGGAGTCTGCTGGGGCGAGGGGCTCGATCAGCTGGCCTACATCCCCCTGGGACATCAGGCGGAACTGAGCGATCCAGCGCAACTCCCCCTCGACCAAGTACTGGGGGCCTTGGCTCCCTGGCTCAGCAGCGCCGCGCACCCCAAAACGCTGCAGAACGCCAAGTACGACCGGCTGATCCTGCTGCGCCATGGTCTGCCCCTGGCGGGCGTTGTCATGGACACCCTCCTGGCGGATTACCTGCGGGATGCCAACGCCAAGCACGGCCTCGAGCTGCTGGCCCAGCGGAATTTCGGCTTCCTGCCCACCAGCTACAGCGAGCTGGTCCCCAAGGGCGCCAACTTCTCGGCCGTCCCCATGGCCCAGGCCGCCCTCTACTGCGGCATGGATGTCCATGTCACCTACCGCCTGACCCCACTGCTGCGCGGCCAACTCGAGGCCCTGGGTGAGCCCCTCACGGCGCTGCTCGATCAGGTGGAGCTGCCCCTGGAGCCGGTGCTGGCCCTAATGGAAGCCACCGGCATTCGCATCGACACCGACTACCTCGGCGAACTCAGCCGGGAACTCAAGGCCACCCTCGAGCGACTGGAGAGCGACGCCAAGGAGGCCGCCGGCACGGACTTCAACCTGGCCTCGCCGAAGCAGCTCGGTGAGCTGCTCTTTGACACCCTCGGGCTCGATCGCAAGAAGTCCCGCAAGACCAAGACCGGCTGGAGCACCGACGCGACGGTGCTCGAGAAGCTGGAGGACGCCCACCCGGTGGTGCCCCTGGTGCTGGAGCACCGCACCTTGAGCAAGCTCAAGAGCACCTATGTCGATGCCCTTCCCGCCCTGATGGAGGCGGAAACCGGACGGGTTCACACGGACTTCAACCAAGCCGTCACCGCCACCGGACGGCTCTCCAGCAGCAACCCCAACCTGCAGAACATCCCCGTACGCACGGAGTTCTCTCGGCGGATTCGCAAGGCCTTCCTGCCGGAGGCCGGCTGGACCTTGATCAGCGCCGACTACTCCCAGATCGAGCTGCGGATCCTGGCCCACCTCTCCGGCGAGGAGGTGCTGGTGAAGGCCTATCAAAGCGGTGATGACGTCCACGCCCTCACCGCCCGGCTGCTGTTTGAAAAAGACGAGGTCACCAGCGACGAGCGCCGCCTGGGCAAGACGATCAACTTCGGGGTGATCTACGGGATGGGCGTGCAGCGCTTCGCCCGGGAAACGGGGGTCAGCCAGGCCGAAGCCAAGGAGTTCCTCAGCAAGTACAAGCAGCGCTACCCGAAGGTCTTCGCCTTCCTGGAGCTGCAGGAGCGGCTCGCCCTCAGCCGCGGCTACGTCGAAACGATCCTGGGGCGCCGGCGACCCTTTGCCTTTGACCCCAGCGGCCTGGGACGTCACCTGGGCAAGGACCCCCTGGAGATCGAACTGGATGTCGCCCGCCGCGGCGGCATGGAAGCCCAGCAACTGCGCGCCGCCGCCAACGCCCCGATCCAGGGCTCCAGCGCCGACATCATCAAGCTGGCGATGGTGCAGCTGCAGCAACGGCTCACCGAGAGCGCCCTGCCCGCACGGCTACTGCTGCAGGTCCATGACGAACTGGTGCTCGAAGCCGCCCCCGAGGCCCTGGAGACGGTGCTCAACCTCACGCGTGAAACCATGGAGCGCGCGGTGACCCTGTCTGTGCCCCTGGTGGTGGAGACCGGCGTTGGCCCCAACTGGATGGAAGCGAAATGACCCTGCGGCTCACCAACACCCTCACCCGCCGCGTCGAGGAGTTCAAGCCGATCGAGCCGGGCAAGGTCAGCATCTATTGCTGTGGGGTCACGGTCTATGACCTCTGCCACCTGGGCCACGCCCGCAGCTACATCGCCTGGGACGTGCTGCGCCGCCACCTGCGCTGGAGCGGCTACGCCGTGACCTTCGTGCAGAACTACACCGACATCGACGACAAGATCCTCAACCGCGCCAGCGAAGAGGGCAGCTCGATGGAGGAGGTCAGCGAGCGCAACATCGACGCCTTCGTCGCCGACATGGGGCGTCTGAACATCCTGCCGGCGGATCGGATGCCGCGGGCCACCCGCAGCCTCGATGCCATCCGCGGCCTGATCAGCGAGCTGGAGTCCAAAGGGGCGGCCTACTCCGCCGATGGAGACGTCTACTTCGCCGTGATGAAGCACGCCGGCTACGGCAAGCTCAGCGGCCGCGATCTGGAGCAGCAGCAGGACAACGCCGCCGGTCGGGTGGCCAGTGCCGAGGAAGCCCGCAAACAGCACCCCTTTGACTTCGCCCTCTGGAAGGGAGCCAAACCCGGCGAACCCAGCTTCCCCTCCCCCTGGGGCCAGGGGCGCCCGGGCTGGCACATCGAGTGCTCAGCCATGGTGCGCGAGGAACTCGGCGACACCATCGATATCCACCTGGGCGGTGCCGATCTGGTCTTCCCGCACCACGAGAACGAGATCGCCCAATCGGAAGCCGCCACCGGCAAGGAGCTGGCCCACTTCTGGCTCCACAACGGCATGGTCAATGTCGGCGGCCAGAAGATGTCGAAATCCCTCGGCAACTTCACGACCATCCGCGCCCTGCTGGATTCCGGGGTCTCGCCAATGACCCTGCGCCTGTTCACCCTGCAGGCCCACTACCGCAAACCCCTCGACTTCACCGCGGAAGCCCTCGAGGCCGCCGCCACCGGCTGGAAAGGACTGAACGCCGCCCTCGGCCTCGCCGGCGACACCACCCCCGCCGCCTCAGAGTTGCCAACCGCCCTGGCGGATGCGCGCGGACGCTTCGCCGCGGCCATGGACGACGACCTCAACACCTCCGCCGCCCTGGCGGTGCTGTTTGAGCTGGCCAAGCCCCTGCGGGGTCTGGCCAACCGGATCGAGCGCGGCGACGCCAGCGCCGCAGGTGAACTGGAGCAAGCCAGCCATCAACAGCAACTGGCCCTGCTGCTGGAGCTGGCCGAGGTCGTCGGGCTGAAGCACGAGGGAGCCGAGAGCAGCGCCAGCGGCGGCGGTCCGAGCGACGCTGAGATCGAAGCGCAGATCGAAGCCCGTAAGGCGGCCAAAGCAGCCAAGGACTTTGCCGCCGCCGACCGGATCCGCGACGAACTCAAGGCCCAGGGGATCGAACTGATCGACAAGCCCGGCGGCCTGACGGAGTGGCTCAGGGCCTAGGGCTTGGGAGCCTGCTGGTTTTTCATCATCTGCTCGATCTTGCGGATGCGGGTGGCCGTGGTGCTCCAGACCTCCTTCTGAAACCCGGGCTCACACTCCTCGACCAGGGTCTCGATCGGCTCGCCCCGCTCAAAGGCCTCCCAGAGCTGACGCTCCAGCTTCGCCCGCTCAATGAAGTTGAAGCGCTGGAGCCACTGGGGACCGATGGCCATGGGGAGACGAAAGCTCCGCTCAGTTAAGCGCCAGCGCCGCTCCAGCTCTTGGCCAGATCGATGATCGAGATCAGCAGGCCCAGGCTGATGGCCGGCACCGAGATCCAACGCAGCGACCAGCGCAGCAGACGAACGAGCTCAGGCGAGGAACCCGACTCCAGCAGATCGCTGCGGAAGCGATCAGGCACCTGCCAGCCCAGCAGCAGGGCCATCAGCAGGCCACCGGCGATCAGGCAGACCCCGCCAAAGAGGGCATCCATCCGCTCCAGCACCCCAATGTCCAAAGCAGAAGGAAGGCCGATCACGGCAATCAGCAGCACCATCAGCCAGACGGCCCGCGAGCGGCTCCAGCCCAGGCGATCCATCAACGAGCTCACCGGCACCTCCAGCAGCGAGACCGATGAGGTGATCGCAGCCACGTAGGCCAATAGGAAGAAGACAGCCGCCACCACCCGGCCACCGCCCCCCAGGGAGGCCAGGCCCGTCGGCAGGCTGATGAAGAGGGTGCCCACGGTGCTGCCGCTGACCACATCCACCAGACCAAAGCTGGCCACCAGCGGGAAGGTGATGCAGCCGGCCATCAGGCCAACGGCGGTGTCCATCCCCACCACCGCCACGGCCTCACCGGGGAGAGCGCTCTTGCGATCGAGGTAGGTGGCGTAGGCCAAGATCGCGCCGATGCCGGTGCCGATCGAGAAAAAGGCCTGGGTGAAGGCGTTGCGGATCGTGCCCAGGTCCGTGAGCTTGCTGGGATCCCAGCGCAGCAAAAAACCGCTGTAGCCCGCATGGGCTCCGGGCAGAAAGGCCGCCCAGATCGCCAGGGCCAGCAGCAGGAGAAACAGCAGGGGCATGGCCCAGCGGGTGAGGCGCTCAATGCCGGCCTTGATGCCGGCGGCGACCACCACCCCGGTGAGGGCCAGGCTGATCAGGTGCCCCAGCACCGCATCACCGCCGCTGCTGATGCCGGCGAAGAAGCGCTCCGCCGCGGGAATGTCGGCTGGGAGCGGCGAACTCAAGGCATGGATCAAGCTGCGGCCCGTCCAGCCCATCAGGACGGCGTAGTAACTGAGGATCCCCATCGCGGCGGCCAGGAACAGCCAACCCAGCGGGGCCCAGCGGCGACCGCCGGCGGTGATCGGAGCTAGCAGGGGGGCGTGGCCCGTGCTGCGCCCCAGGACCATCTCGGCCACCAGCACCGGCAGACAGACCAGCGAGACGATCAGCAGGTAGAGGAGCACAAAGGCCGCGCCGCCCCCCTGGGAGGCCCGATAGGCGAAGCCCCAGAGATTGCCCAGACCGACGGCGCTGCCTGCGGCGGCCAACACGAAGCCCAGGGATGACCCCCACTGCTCGGGGGGGTGACCACGCTCGTGGGACGTCATCGGGGCAGCAAAAAGCAGCCCCCAGTTTCACCGGCGGGGCAAGGGAGCTGCATCAACGGATTGGACTCAGCCGCCCATTTCCGCGGCGCCCATCCGCTCTTGAATCCGCTCGAGGCCCAACACCAAGAGCACACCCAGGCCCATCAGCAGCAGGGCCAGGGCGAAGGCCGAGCCGCTGGGGGGCGCCGCCAGGGCATCCCGCAGGACGATCAACTTGCCCTTGGCGTTGGTGGTGCTCTCCAGCACGGTGCGGAAGGGCCAGATCTTCCAGAGGGAGCCGGCCATGAAACCCATCAACAGGGCCACGGTCTGGCCATGCCAGCGCTTCAGCAGCCAGCTCAGCAGACGCACAAACAGCAGCAGCCCCGTTGCACAGCCCAGGGCGAAGGGCACCAGGGTCGCCAGATCCAGGGCCTTCACCCCTTCCATCACGTACTGGTACTGGCCGAGCACCAGCAGCAGAAAGGAGCCGGAGACGCCCGGAAGAATCATCGCCATGATCGCCACGGCCCCGCTCCAGAAGATCGTGAAGGGGTCGTGGGGCATGGTCACCGGCGTACGGGTCACCAGCAGCAGCGCCGCCGCCACACCAACCACCATCGCCACCAGGCCGGCGGCGCCCCAATGGGCATGGCGGGCGATCAACACGATCGAGCCGACGATCAGACCAAAGAAAAAGGCGAAGAGCAGGGCCGGCTGGTTCACATAGAGCCAGGTGATCGGACGCACCAGCACCAGGACTGAACCGAACAGGCCAGCCAGCAGGGGCAGCAGGAAGCCCAGGTGCACCCGCTCGGCGGCCTCCGCCCAGGCGCCGCGTCGCAGGAGGCCGAGGAGCTCGAAGTCAAAGCCCGAGACAGCCTCCAGCAGGGTGCCGTAGATGCCGAGGATGAAGGCCATCGTGCCCCCCGAGACCCCGGGGACCACATCGGCGGCGCCCATGGCGAAGCCACATCCCAGGACGTAGGGCCAGCGCTGGGGCGCCGCCGGGTTCTGCTCGGCCATCGCGGATCAAAGGAGTGCCGGCAACGCTACGCGCCTGGAAATGGGAAACTGGCCGCTGATCCCTGGAGCTCCGCCGTGAAAGCCCTCTCCGTGCTCGGCTCCACAGGCTCAATCGGTACGCAAACCCTCGAGATCGTCGAGGAGTTCCCCGATCGCTTCCGCGTCGTCGCCCTGACGGCCGGGAACAACCTCGATCTGCTGATCCGCCAGATCCAGAAGCACGCCCCTGAGGTGGTGGCCCTGGCGGATGAAGCCAAACTCCCGGCCCTGCAGGAGCGGCTCCAGGCCCTCTCCGCCAGTGAGCGCCCCGCCAAGTTGCCGGAGCTGGTGGGCGGCACAGACGGGCTCTGCACCGCCGCGGCCTGGTCCAGCGCCGACCTGGTGGTCACCGGAATCGTGGGCTGCGCCGGCCTGCTGCCCACCCTGGCGGCGATCCGCGCCGGCAAGGACCTGGCCCTGGCCAACAAGGAGACCCTGATCGCCGCTGGTCCAGTGGTGCTGCCGGAGCTCGCCAAGAGCGGCTCGCGCCTGCTGCCCGCGGACTCCGAGCACTCCGCCATCTTCCAGTGCCTGCAGGGCACCCCCTGGGCTGACACCGCCCGGCTCTCCACCGGTGTGCCGACGCCGGGCCTGCGCCGGATTCAACTGACCGCCAGCGGCGGTGCCTTCCGCGACTGGGATGCGGCGGATCTGCACAAGGCCACCGTGGCCGATGCCACCAGCCACCCCAACTGGAGCATGGGTCGCAAGATCACCGTCGACTCCGCCTCCTTGATGAACAAGGGTCTGGAGGTGATCGAGGCCCATTACCTCTTCGGTCTGGACTACGACCACATCGAGATCGTGATCCACCCGCAGTCGATCATCCACTCGATGGTGGAGCTGGCGGATTCCTCCGTGCTGGGCCAGCTGGGTTGGCCCGACATGAAGCTGCCGATCCTCTACTGCCTGAGCTGGCCGGAGCGCCTGGAGACCCCCTGGCGCCGCCTGGATCTGACCGAGGTGGGGCAACTGACCTTCCGCAAGCCCGACCCCGCCAAGTACCCCTGCATGGAACTGGCCTATGCCGCCGGCCGGGCCGGGGGAACGATGCCCGCGGTGATGAATGCCGCCAACGAGCAGGCCGTGGCGCTCTTCCTCGAGGAGAAGATCCACTTCCTCGACATCCCGAAGCTGATCGACAGGGTTTGCGATCGCCACAAGGCTGACCTCATGGCCCATCCCTCCCTGGACGACGTGCTGGCGGTCGACAGCTGGTCCCGTCAGGCGGTGCGTGAAGCTGCAGCCGTCTCTGTTTGAGCCAGCCGTTGATTCAGCACCACCTGCTGCTCTGCGCCACCCCGGCAAAGGCGCTCTGCAGCCCCGATCCAACGGTCGGCCCTGAGAGCTGGACTGCCCTCAAGCGCCTGGTGCGGGAGTGGGGCCTGGAGGATCCAGCCCGCCCTGAAGGGATCGTGTTGCGCAGCAAGGCCGATTGCCTCCGCATCTGCGCCGAGGGTCCGGTGCTCTTGATCTGGCCCGAGGGAATCGTCTACGGCGGGGTCACCGCTGAGCGCGTTGAGCGAATCCTGAAGGAGCACGTCATCGGCGGCGCGCCCATCGAGGAGTGGATTGTCAAACGGATGCCCTTTCAGGCGAGCAAGGCCTGAAACCAGCGGGCGGTGAGCTGATCGGTCCAGCAACCGCCGCGGCCGTGGAAGCCGTTATGGCCGCCCTTGGCGGTCACGAGCAGCTGAAAGCGCTCATCCTGGAAGGCTTCCAGGCTTCTGGTGGGCTCCACGGGCACCCAGGGATCATCCTCGGCGTGAATCAGCAGGCAGGGGGGCAGCTCTCGCCGGATCCGGGGCTCCTGGAGACGCCAGAGGGGACTGGCCTGGCGGTAGTAGTCGTCCACCGAGCCATAGCTCCAACGGGGAGCCGTGATCGCCGCATCAAAAGCTCGGATGCTCTCGAGGGGCCCCTCCAGGGCCTGACGCTCGGCGTCCGTCACCCCAAACGGATCGGCCAGGGTCTGGGCCACCAGCCGCTTCAAGAGCCAATGCTGATAGAGGCGGTTGCGGGGCAACTCGATCTGGCGGGAGCAGCTCTCCAGATCGACTGGAGTGCTGATGGTGACCAGGCCATCCAGCAGTGGCGCCTGGGGATCGAGACCGGCCGTGCGGCGCTCCAGTGAGCTGGAGGTCAGGGCATTGAGCAGCTTGGTCCCGCCCAGGGAAATCCCCATCCCAAGCAGGGGGAGGCCAGCGGCCAAGCTGCGGGCCTGGCGCAGGACCGGCAGCAGATCGCGATTGCTGTTGGCCGCATAGGTGCCGCGGGCCAGGGCACGGCCGTCGCCTGCGCCGCGCATGTTCAGCCGGAGCACGGCAAAGCCGGCGCGCTGGAGGGTGTCACCCATCCGCCGCAGTCCGCCGCGCTGGCTCGATCCCCCCAGGCCATGCATCAACAGCACGAGGCCAAGGGGCTCCGGCCCGGAGAGGGGGGCATCCCACTTGGCGAGGAGCTGATCGCCATTGCCCACATCAAAGGGCAAGGGCTGCCCCTGATCGGGGGGAAGGGCATCCGAGCGGAAGGTGTCCCGCAGGGTCTGCAGATCGCCGTTCAGCCAGGGGAAGCGAGGCTCAAAGGGAGGCTCACCGTCCATGGAAAAGGGGCCCCGAGGGCCCCCAATGCTGCTCATTGGCGAGGAGCGAATCAAGCGCCCTTACCGACGCCCTGGCTGCGCAGTTCAGCGCAGAGGCCCTGCAGCACAGCCTTGGCATCGCCGAAGACCATGGCGGTTTGGGGCAGCTCAAACAGGGCGTTCTTGATGCCGGCATAACCGGCGCCCATGCTGCGCTTGACCACGAACACCTGACGGGCCCCGTCCACCTCAAGCACGGGCATGCCGTAGAGGGGGCTGTTGGGATCGTTCTTGGCGTCGGGGTTCACCACGTCGTTCGCACCCAGGACGATGACCACATCGGTGCGGGGGAACTCGGGGTTGATGGTGTCCATCTCGAGCAGCTGCTCGTAGGGCACATCGGCTTCCGCCAGCAGCACGTTCATGTGACCCGGCATGCGGCCGGCCACCGGGTGGATGGCGTAGCTGACCTCGGAGCCATTGGCTTCGAGCATCTTGGCCAGCTCGCGCAGGGCGTGCTGGGCCTGGGCCACGGCCAGGCCGTAACCGGGGACGAAGACCACGCGCTCAGCGCTCTCGAGGGCCATGGCGCACTCCTCGGGGCTGCAGCTGACGATCCGGGTGTAGCCGGCTTCTTCGCCGCCACCACCAACCGGAGCAGCGCCGCCCAGGGCACCACCAAAGAGAACGCTCACCAGGGAGCGGTTCATGCCGTCGCACATCACCTGGGTGAGGATCAGGCCAGCGGCACCGACCATGGCGCCCGCCACGATCAGCAGCTGACTGCCCACCACGAAGCCAGCGGCGGCAGCCGCCACGCCGGAATAGGAGTTCAGCAACGAGATGACCACCGGCATGTCGGCACCGCCGATGGGCAGGGTCACGCCAATGCCGAGCAGGCTCGAGGCCACCACCAGCAGCCACAGGGACGAGCCAGCGGGATCGCCGGGGAGGGCGAAGGCACCCACCAGAGCGGCAACGGCGATGGCGATGTTCACGCCATGGCGCACCTGGCTCTGGGTCCAACCGGGGGTGTCGATCCAGCCCTGCAGCTTGCCCATCGCAACGATGGAGCCGCTGAAGGTGATCGCACCGACGAAGACCGAGATCACGATGGACACCAGGGCCACCATGTCCGACTCAGCGGAGTTGTAGAGGGCCACCGCAATGGCCACCAGCAGGGAGGCCATGCCACCGCAGCCGTTGAAGAGGGCGACGGTCTCCGGCATGGAGGTCATCGGCACCCGGCGAGCCGTGATCAGACCCAGCAGGCCGCCAGCGGCCGTGCCAACGGCAATCCAGACCCAAGCCACCGGCGAGGGCGCCAGCTGAATCAACAGACCAACGACGGCCAGGCCCATGGCCAGGGCAGCCAGTCCGTTCGCGGAGCGGGCGGAGCGAACCTTGGAGAGGCCCTTGAGGCCCAGGGCCAGCAGCAGGACCGCCAGCAGGTCAATCAGATAACCAAACAGCGCGAGGCCACTCATCGGCGTGCTCCTGACTTCTTGCGGCTGAACATGGCGAGCATGCGGTCGGTCACGAGGAAGCCCCCGATCACGTTGAAGAGGGCAAAGCCCAGGGAGACCGCGCCGAGGATCAACATCCCGGGGTTGCCCTGGGCCTGAGCGATCAGGGTCAGGGAGGCCAGCACGGTGATGCCACTGATGGCGTTCGCGCCGCTCATCAGAGGGGTGTGCAGGGTGGGGGGCACCTTGCCAATCAGTTCCAGACCCAGGAGGCTGCCGAGCAGCAGCACCCAAAGGGCTTCATTCAGGCTGCTCATGCAGCACCTCCGGCAGATTCAGGGGCGTTGTGGCTGAACAGGCAGCCCGAGACGATCTCATCGTCCAGATCGAGGTTCACCGAGGAGGCACCCTCGGCGGTGGTGTTGAGCAAGAGCTCAAGCAGCGCAGCGATGTTGCGTGCATAGAGGGCACTGGCGTGGTTGGCCACGCTGCAGGGCAGGCCATCGCCGCCGATCAGCTGAACGCCGTGGCGGATGACGGTCTGGCCGGGCACGGTGCCTTCGCAGTTGCCGCCTTGGGCGACCGCCAGGTCAACCACGACGCTGCCGGGACGCATGTGCTGCAGCATCGCGTCATCGATCAGACGCGGCGCCTTCTTGCCCGGCACCTGGGCCGTGCAGATGACCATGTCGGCCAGGGCCAACTGTTCGGTGAGTTGACGGCGCTGCTCAGCGAGGAAGGCTTCTGTGGCCTGCTTGGCGTAGCCACCGGCTTCGCCGGGCTTCTGATCCAACTCAGGCGGATCAATAAAGCGGCCACCGAGGGACTCCACCTGCTCCTTGGCGGCGGGGCGAACGTCGCTGACGTAGGCCACGGAGCCCAGGCGGCGGGCGGTCGCCAGGGCCTGAAGGCCCGCCACGCCGGCACCCAAGATCAGGGCGCGGGCCGGCTGAATCGTGCCCGCGGCCGTCATCAGCATCGGCACGTAGCGATCCAGGGCCGCCGAAGCGAGCAGAACGGCCTTGTAACCAGCGATGTTGGCCTGGGAGGAGAGCACGTCCATGCTCTGGGCCCGGCTGATCCGAGGCAGCAGCTCAAGGGCGAGTGCGCTCACCTGAGCGGACTGAAAACGCTGCTTGAGGGCGTCGTTGCCGTGGGGCTCCAGCAAACCCAGAAGCAGGGCTCCTGCTTTCGGGGAATGCTTCTGGGCCAGATCCGAACCCTGGACCGTCAGAACGACGTCCGCTTGAGACCACTGCTCAGCACTGGGGTCCGTCAGCGCAGCACCGGCCTCTTCATAGGCCGCGTCGTCGTAACCGCTGGCCTGACCAGCGCCCCGCTCGACGACAAAGGTGCAGCCGCGTGCCGCCAAACGGCGCACGGTTTCGGGAGTGGCCGCGACCCTGGTTTCACCAGGACGGCACTCCCTTGGCACTAAAACACGAATCAATGTCTCGACCCTGGGTGGAGGCAGATTCGCATACGGCCGTAAGCGTTCTCAAGCCAACCAGCTGGCAAGCGCAGGGGGTTCAGGGGCCGGAACGTCCGGAACAGTGCTGGTGATCTCAATGATGCGTCCCGCGCTGGCTGGGACCTCCAAGGCATCCAGGCAAACCCGGGCCACCAGGCGGCGCGGAAGGCTGCCGTCCTCCTGTTGATCAGCACCGGAGAAGCGCAGCTCCTGCGCGGCGATGTCCTCCTCGGCTTCCTTGAGGCCCCCCGGGCGAACAATCGTGACCTCTAGCCCGCTTTGTTCGAGCCACTGCTCGCCGAGGCGTTTCCAGACCAGGATCAGGCCAAAGAGGTTCAGCGGGTGCAGCCAACGGCCCGCACAGAGGGAACTCACCAGCACCAGGCGCTTGAGGCCAACGGAGCGGCAAGCCTCCAGCTGCTGGCGCACGCCAAGGGCATCGACTTTCAGGGGCCCCAACAAATCAATGCTGGGTCGAGCCCCGGTGGCGATGACCAGGGCATCGCAGCCGCGCAGGGCCTGTTGCAGGGCCGCGCTGTCGTTCAGCTGGAGGCGATGCACCTCGGCTCCCTCCAAACCAGGTGGGAGGACTGAGCCAGGTCGGACGATCGCCCGAACCTCGAAACCGCGGGCCAGGGCCTCGGCGACCACTCTCCAGCCGGTTTTGCCGGAAGCGCCGGTGACCGCGACTCGCATGGACTCAGAACAGGGGCAGAAGCTCCTGTTCTAAGCAGCGGGCCTGGGGACTGGAGCCCTGTCGGCGCAACTGGCGCGCCCGCAGGATCATTGGGTCCAGATCGCATTCCAGAGACAGCGCCTCCTCAAAGCGCTGCCGAAGCTCGTCTGGGGTGAGTGCAAACAGAAAACGCTCATCCATGGGCAACAGGGGCAAAGCCCGGGAGCGGGTGATGGCCGGAAGTTAGTGCCTCCAGCGCCAATGCGAATAGGTAGAAGTGCCCAACTTTTTTGGCCGAATCGCCACACAATGGCGGCATGCCATCGCTGTCCTTCGACCTGCGCGTTCCCCGGCGCGCTCCGGCTGCCGCCAAGGCTGTTGAGCAGCGGCCGCTCAGCAACCTGCAACCGCGGCAGTGGCAGACCCAGCTGATCCAACTGCTGCGGCGCCGGCTGGAAACCAACCGGGGCAGCGATGTTCTGATCAACGCCGGGCCCGGGGCCGGCAAAACCCTCGGGGCCCTGCTGAGCTTTGAACGGTTGCTTCGAGAAGGCCGGCTGGAGCGCTTTCTGGTCTTCTGCCACCGCAGCTCCATCGCCGCCCAGTGGATTGCCTCTGCCGAGCGGCTCAACCTGAAGATCCAGGACTGGCAACCGGGCCTCTGCGGCAGCGACCTGGCGGACAGCCAGGGCCTATTGCTCACCTATCAGGCGGCGGGCCGCAACCTGGAGTCCCTGGAGCAGCAGCTCAAGCAGTGGGGCTGGGGTCCCTGGCTGGCCATCGCCGATGAGGTGCACCACCTCGGGGTCGACCCGGAGGAACCGGAGGCCACGGCCTGGGGCCATGCCTTTAGCCGGCTCAGCCAGAGCGCCCAGTTGCGCCTGGGGCTCACCGGGACGCCGTTTCGAGCCGACAACCTCGGCTTCTGTGCCGCCCGGCGGATCCAGGTCCATGACGGCCAGGAGTGGGTCGAGCAGATCGCTCCTGATCTGAGTGTCGAGCCCAGGGAATTGATCCAGGCCGGTGACGTGCGCCCCCTGGAATTCCGCTTCCAGGACGGCTGGGTGGATCACGGCCGGCAGGGGGAACTGTCAGACACCGAGCGCTCGCCCCTCTCCCAGGAAGAGCGCGAGAGCTGGCGGGCGCGGAACCTGCGGCGCGCCATTCGCCTGGGGGACAGCAGCAGCATCGCCCTGCGGCTGCTGCTCAATGCCCGCAAACGGCTGGAATCCGTTCGGCGCGAGCATCCAGAGGCGGGCGGCCTGGTGGTGGCCCGTGACATTGCCCATGCCCGCCGGATTTGCGGACTGCTGGAGGAGGAAGGGGACCGGGTTCAACTGGTGCACTCCCAAGACCCCGAAGCCGCAGAACGCATGGAGCGCTTCAAGGCGGGCGATTCCGACTGGCTGGTGAGCATCGACATGTGCGCCGAGGGCTTCGATGCACCGAGGCTGCGGGTGGTGGCCTACCTCACCACCGTCGTCACCCGCACTCGCTTCGTGCAGGCCATCACCCGAGCCGTACGCATGAATGGAGAGCGGGCCAGCGCCGAGAGCGTGCCGCGGCACCCCTCCTACGTCTTTGCCCCAGCCGATCCGCTGCTGATGCAGTACGCCCGGACCTGGTCCCTGAGCGAGCCCTACGTCCTGAGGCCGAAAAGCAGCGACGCTCCGGAAGAAGCAAGTGGACAAAACCGAGGCGCCAGTTTGCCGCTGCAGGCCGTCGAGGATGGTGCCGGAGGGGTGATTCGGGTGCGAGGACCACGCCTTCCTGACTTTTTAATGCAGCAATGACTACATCGAATATTCAGCACTGAATGCGAATTTGTGCGAATCAAGCCCGGAAAGCGGCACGCCAGCCGCCAACCTGGTCTCAACCGCACGGAGAACCATGCACGGTTCAACCCAACGGCGCATCTCGGTCGCAAGCAACTGGGCCGTCACTCGCATCGCTTACCTGGATGATCGCGAGCTTTATGAAGACAGCTACGCCCTGACAGAGGAGTTCCGGGAATGGATCCTCTGCGCCGACGACCAGCCCGAACTGATCCTGGACCAGGTCTTGATGGTGCCCAGCTTCGAGAAGGGTTCAGAGAACGAAACCAGCAACGAATCCGACGGCCTGCTTGAAATCTAAAGAGAATCTTTAGACCTTCCCGTTTATTTGCTCTGGCGAAGGGGATACGGACAACCGTCCAGCCCCTCCCCAATCGCCGCCAGGGAGATCCCTAAACTAAAGCGAAGTCATTCCGCTTTAGGCCATGGCCGCTGGCGCGCCCGGATCGGTTGAAAACCTCGTCATCGTGGGCTCCGGCCCCGCCGGCTACACCGCAGCGATCTACGCCGCCCGGGCCAACCTCAGCCCTGTGGTGATCACGGGTTTTCAGGACGGCGGAATCCCTGGCGGTCAGCTGATGACCACCACCCACGTCGAGAACTTCCCCGGCTTCCCCGATGGAATCCTCGGCCCCGAGCTGATGGACCGGGTCAAGGCCCAGGCCGTCCGCTGGGGCACCCGCTTAATCGAGGCCGACGCCGAGGCCATCGACCTCTCCCAGCGCCCCTTCCGGATCCAGGCGGACGGGCAGACCATCCAGGCCCACGCTGTGATCCTGGCCACGGGTGCCAGCGCCAATCGCCTGGGCCTCCCCAGCGAGCAGCGCTTTTGGAACGCCGGCATCAGCGCCTGCGCCATCTGTGATGGTGCGACCCCGCAGTTCCGGGATGTGGAGCTGGCGGTCGTCGGCGGAGGCGACTCCGCCTGCGAAGAAGCGGTCTATCTGACCAAATACGCCAGCCGCGTCCACCTGATCGTGCGCAGCGACAAGCTCCGCGCCAGCAAGGCCATGGCAGACCGGGTGCTGGCCAACCCCAAGGTGCAGGTGCACTGGAACCGTCAGGTGGCGGACTGCAGCGGTGGCGAGTGGCTCGAGGCGATCCAGCTCAAGGATCCCGCGACCGGCCAGAGCGAAGAGCTCCCCGTGCGGGGCATGTTCTATGCCATCGGCCACACCCCCAACACCCGCCTGGTGCGCGAGCAGCTCAGCACCGATGGCAAGGGCTACCTGATCACCCAGCCGGGGCGCCCCGAGACCAGCCTTGAGGGGGTCTATGCCGCCGGAGACGTGGCCGATGCGGAGTGGCGCCAGGGGATCACGGCCGCCGGTAGCGGCTGCCAGGCCGCCCTCGCCGCCGAACGCTGGCTGACGGAGAAGGACCTGGCGGTCACCGTCAGCCATGAGCCCGTCGATCCAGCCGAGGTGGGCGAAACCAAGCGCACGGCCGTCAGCGATGAGGACAACTTCAGCAGCGATGCCCTGTGGCAGAAGGGAAGTTTTGCCTTGAGGAAGCTGTATCACGACAGCACCAAACCGCTGGTGGTCGTCTACACCTCACCCACCTGCGGCCCCTGCCACGTGCTCAAACCGCAACTCAAGCGCGTCCTGGATGAACTGGGAGGACAGGCCCAGGGCATCGAAATCGACATCGAGGCCGAACAGGAGATTGCGCAGCAGGCCGGTGTCAGCGGCACACCCACCGTTCAGGTCTTCCTGAACAAGGAACTCAAGCAACAGTTCCGCGGGGTCAAGCAGCGCAGCGAGTTCAAGGCGGCGATCGAAAGCCTGCTCTAGGCGGCACGGCCCACAAAAAACCCCTGGCCGCTCTGGCCAGGGGTTGAAGAGTGATCAACGGCGACGGGGACCGCCAGGACGGTTTCCACCTGGACGGGGGCCGGCGTTGGCGTTGCGCTCGCGGTAGGTGATGCGACCGCGGCTCAGGTCGTAGGGGCTGATCTCCACCAGCACCTTGTCGCCCGCCAGCAATTTGATGCGGAACTTGGTCAGCTTGCCGGCGGCGCGGCAGAGGCATTGGTGGCCAGCGGGCTGCTCGAGGGTGACCAGGTAGAACCCGTTGCCCTGTTCCTTCTCGATGACGCCGGAGGTCTCAATCATGCGCTGCTGCTAGTGGCCAACCCAAGTGCTCTCCACAGCTTAGTTGTCGCTAGGGTCGCGGCTCACGATTGTTTTGGCAGCCGGCATGGTTCTCCCCCCCGTTTCGATGGATCTGGGTCTGCTGATGATCTCGATCGGGGTTGTGAATCTCTGGAAGGCTCGCCAGGCCTCCTGAACCCTGACCACCCTCCTGTTCCACAAGCCCTACGGCGTTCTCAGTCAGTTCACCCCTGAAGAGGGCAGTCGCTGGGGTTGCCTGGCCGATTACATCGAGGTTCCCGGTGTCTATGCAGCGGGGCGGCTGGATGCCGATAGCGAAGGCCTGCTGCTGCTGACCAGCAACGGAAGACTGCAGCAGAGGCTGACCGATCCCTCCTGGGGCCACTGGCGCCGCTACTGGAGCCAAGTCGAGGGCATTCCCAGCGAGGATGCCCTCAACGCCCTGCGCTCAGGGCTGGTGATTCAGGGCCAACGCACCCTGCCCGCCCAAGCGCAGGCCCTGCAGGACCCGGGTTGGCCCGAGCGTGATCCACCCATTCGCGTGCGCCAGAGCATCCCCACCAGCTGGCTGCAGCTGGAGCTCCGGGAGGGGCGTAACCGGCAGGTGCGGCGGATGACCGCGGCCGTCGGACTGCCCACCCTGCGGCTGCTGCGGGTGGCGATGGACCTGATGGATGGAGGCCCACCTCTCAGCCTGGACGGGCTGGCACCGGGCCAGTGGCGATCGGTCAATGACGACGAAGATCGACGGCTTCAATCCCTGCTGCAATCAGGCCGGGGCGGCCGCGCGGGGGGCGGAAAGTCGGGCCGCGCTGGAGGCTGGGGGAAGGGTGGCGTCGCCAAAGCCAAATTCCGGAGATAAGACAGGGGAAACGCGCGCGCTTCCCCATGGACTACGCCGTGCCCCTACTGGTTGCAGGCATTGTGAGCGCTCTGGCTCTCTATGGAGTGCGAGAGTTGATCCGTGAAGTTGCCGTTGTGCTGGCGCACAAAGGCCATGCCGGGAGCAGCTAAGCATTGAGGAGCGCTGGGGATCTGCTTCGAACAGCAGCGGTGCTCAGCTTCTGGGTCCTGCTGGTCAGCACTGCCGTTCTCTCCTCTCAGCTGCGGCTGCAGCGCTCCAAAAACAGCATTGATTTTTGCGACCAGGACAGCCTGAGCAAGGTCTGCAACTTCCACGCAGTGCTCACGGACTGATTCGGTGAAACAGCTACCTGGCCGCCAACGCCCCCGCTGGATCACGGTCCTGCTGCAGGGTTGCGCCGCCGTGGTGGCCACGATCTGGCTGGCCAGCCTGTTGCCCTATCTGCTGCTGATGGCGCTGGTGGTCAGCCTGATGCTGATCCCGACACTCCGGCGCCTGCGCAAGGAGGCCGAGCAGACGGTCGCCGCGCAACAACGCAATCCCTTCCAGGGGACTCCGCTGGAGCCGTTTTTCGAGAACCTGTACCGCCAAGCGGCCCCACGGCCGATGGTGGATGTCACACCACCCCACCGCAAGCTGATCCGCACCTTCTGGCAGTGGCGCCAACGGCGCTAGATGCGTTCCCGGTGCTTGGTGCGTAGGCGCTCAGTCACCAAGACCCCTTTGGTACCGAAATCCAGGCCATCCACGAGGGCGACCTCGGCCTCAATGCCCTCGGCCCTGAGCTGCTCGATCAGGCCCTTCATCACCTGCTCCTCCACCAGCTTCTGGTCCAGGCGGTCGGGGGTCAGCGCCTCAAACAAGCGGTTGGTTTTGGCCGCAACGACCTTGGAGGCGTTGGTGATTTTTAAAACCAGCATTCGCCTGAATCGAGGCCGCGCCCGGTAGTCCTAATCGCTTCATCCAGGCTCCGCAATCGCTACGGTCTGCCAAAGGGGGAGATCGGGCGATGGGGGATTCCGAGCAGTTCGTCAAAAACCTCGTGGGCGATGTGCGCCAACTGCTGCGCGCGCCAGCCAATTTGGTCAAGGCGGAACGGGAATGGTCCCTCTCCACAATCTGCGCTGTGATCGATGCCCGAAACAGCGCTCCGCAGGTGGTCACCACCCACGTCGGCACGATCAATTCAGTGCTGGTGGCCAGTAGTGCCCTCGATCACCCCTTACTGCAGTCCTTTCTCAAGCGAGCCAGGGAGAGTGACCCAGAGCGAGCCCTAACGGAATTCCTCGATAGTTCCGAGGCGGAGGCCTTCACCGAGGTCTATGAGCGTTATCGCGAAGAGCGCGAAGAAAAGGGCCATGCGGTTTGGTCCGTCGGCGATTCTGCAGCCTTTGTGGCCAAATCTCGGGAGGCCTGGAAAGACCGCGAACTGGCCTGCGTTGCGATCACTCCAGGACCGACCAGCAATACCCACGGGGTCCTCACCTTCTCCCTACCCCTGGACTGGCTCTCCTAGCAGGAGAGGCCCTGCTGGTGCTCGATCGCCCACTTGGTGGCTGCCTTTTGGGTCTGCCAAGCCTGCATCAATTGCTTGGCTAGATCGCGCAATTGGTCCGGATCCGTTGTGGCATCCAGAGCGCGATTGAAACGCTCAATCTCAAACTGCTGACCAACCGTGAGTTCGATCGCGTTGGACATTGCGCCTTCAGTCGATGACTGATGGAAACGTATCGGGCTGAACCAAGCAAGACGTAACAGCAGCTACGAGTCAGCGCGATTGTCAGTGTTTCAGGTTGTAAGCAAAGCCACGCCGCCTCGTCCGCGCAGTTGAGAGTGATGGTCTTGCAGATGCAATCCGATGCAGCTGAGTTGGGCCCAACATCTGCAAACGGCCCGACTGATCGAGCGCAGCAGCCATCAGGATTGCGGTACTGCCCTCGCCCTCATGGGCATGGCCCTGCTGGTCCTCAGCGAAGACCTAGCCCGCGCTCAAGAGCAAGAACGGGCTGCGGTCCTGCGCTGACAGCTCCTCAGGCGCTCTTGAGGTCGCAGTGATCGTCCGCGTGGAGTTCCTGATCGGCCACGAGCAACAGGTCCATCAGGCTGGCGAAGTCATGCTCTGAGAGCTCGCCGCTGGGCTGCCACTTCAGGCAGGTCCTCCGTTCGCAGCTTCCGGATTCTGGGTGCCGTTGATCAGCCATCGTCCCCTCCTCTGGCTGTGGTTCTTTTCCTACGACGAGGGAAAGAGTGGTGTCCAGAGCAGAAATACCGGGCCTTACGCAAACATGAAGACCCGCCCAAGGACTGGCCTGTTAGTGCTGGAGTGGTCAAGGCGCAAGCGGTGAGACATGGAACAGCACGGTTCTTCAACTGCAGACCAGGCGGCCGCCGACCGGGACTGGCAGGTGCACAACCCTCGGGTCTCCAGCGAGCAACTCGAAGCACTGCGCCAACAGGAAAAGCTGGTGGCCCACCGCGTGCGCCTGCAACAGCAAAAGGATCTCGCGGCCTAAGCAACGGATGGCACGGGTCCTGCGCTGGTTCCTGCTCGGGGCATTGAGCCTGGGAGCTACGACGCCTGGCCGATCCCTTGAACTCAACGGTCAGAGCTATTTCACCCAGCCCCCCTGGAGGGTGGAGTTCACCAACTACGACTGGCTCGTCGACCAGGGGGGGCCTGAATATTTTTTCACCGTCTCACTGGCGCAGAACGCCGGGGCAGATCTCGGTGGACTGGTGATCACCCAAACCTCAGGCAGCGATCAGACCTTCTGGATTGACCCCACACAAACCACGGCGTTCTTCGGGCGCCCGCGCCAAGAGGGGACAGCGATTCCGGTCCGCGCCCAGTTCCATGAACAAAAACGGATCATGCGAGTGGAGTTTCCCGAGCCACCGCCCGCGGGTTCGACCCTGACCGTGGTCCTGCGGCCACCCAACAACCCCTCCCTCAACGACCTCTATCTCTTTGCAGTCGAGGCCCTGCCAGCGGGCCCCAACCCTGCTGCTGCACCCCTGGGCTTCGCCAGGATGGAGATCCTCGATGACTGGGGGCGCTAGAGACTGCTGCCATGGCAAAGGACAGCGGCATCCAGGCTCTGGTGGAGAGCGTGCGCGAGGAGCTAGCGGACATCGCCCGCCAGGCAGAAGCGCAGGCGAGCTGGTCCCTTGCGCTGCCTGTGGCCGTGATCGATGCCCGCAAACCACCCACCCGGGTCTACGCGACGGCGATTGGAACGATCGGATCGGTGCTGCGCATCTCCCGCACCGTGGATCACCCCTTAATCCAACAGCTCTTCGTGCTGCATGAAGAGATCGGACCCGAGCAAGCGATTGAGGCCCTGCTCAACGGAGCCGATGGCGAGGAATTTGCTGAGCTTTGGGAGGAGTACCGGGAAGAGGCCAAAGGCGAGCTGGTCTGGGGAGCGAATGACGCGGCTGCGTTTGTGACCAAGAGCAAGGCCTGCCATCAAGACCATGAACTCGCTCTAGTCGCCTTGGTTCCGGGACACCTCTATTCCTGCGGTGTCCCGATCCGCTCCCTCACCGCCTAGCCCAGGGCGTCCTTCAGCTCACGCACCACCTGAAGTTGCCCGTAGTAGTAGTTGGCGCGGGCACGGCGATCGGCATCCTCCATGCTGTCGACTACGTCAAAACCGACGGTCTGCCAGAGATCACTGCCGCAGGCGCGGCTGACCTCTTCGACGGCCTCTTGCTCAAGCAAACCGAGACGACGCTGCAGGTTCTTGATCTGAGCAATGGCCACCGAGCTGCCTCAACACTGAATTAATAGTACAAGCGCACCACTCGTTGCGCCAGGGGTCAGAAGGGGAGCTTCTTCTTGGCGTCCTTATCCAGATCGGCCTCCATGTCGCGCAGGCGCTTGAGGATCGTGTCGTAGTACTCCTTCAGGTAGGCCTCCATCTCGGTGGTCTCCGCGGGGTCCAGGCCGAAGGCGGCATAGCTCTCCTCCATCGGAGCCGACAGGGGCTCGCCACCGCCCATCACCTTGTCGAAGGCCAGGCGTTCCGCCACGTTCACGGCGGGCTCAAAGAAGGAGCTGAAGCCCTGCATCAACCGCAGCAGGAAGGGCTGCACGCGAATCACGCGTGCACTCTTGCCGGTGTACTTCTCACACATCTGGGTGATCTCACCGGTGCTCCAGGCCCGATTTCCCACCACCGGGAAGGCCTTGCGGCTGGTCTCCGGGCGAGCCAGGGCGGCCACCGCAAAGCGGGCCAGGTCCTGGGTGTTCATATAGGCAATCGGGGTCGGCGTGCCGCTCACCCAGACGGTCTGGCTTTCCAGAACCGGAATCGCGATCTGACTGATCAGGCCCTGCATGAAGGCCACAGCGCGCAGGATCGTGTAGTCGAAGTCGGAATCGATCAGGGCCTGCTCGGTGCAGTGCTTGATGTCCATCAACGGGACATCGCGATGCTTCTCGGCCCCCAGGAGGGAGAGGAAGACAAAACGCTTCACCCCGGCGCGCTCACAGGCGTTCAGGAGATTGAGCTTCCCGGTCCAATCGGTGTCGTAGACACTGCCCGCATCCGTGGCCCGCGCCGTCGCGGCATCAATGACAGCCTCTTGCCCCTCTAGGGCGTAATCGAGGCTGTCGGGCTCCAGCAGGTCGCCGCGGGTCAGTTCACAGCCCCACTCCTGCAGGAAGGCCGCCTTGCGCGGCGAACGCACCATGCAGCGGACCTGATGGCCGGCATCCAGGGCCTGACGCGCGATCTGGCGACCCAGGGTTCCGGTTCCACCGATCACCAGGACCTGCATCGGGCTGACTCGAAAGACGCCCGAGCCTAAAGGCGAGCCGAACCGGCCCGCGATCAGGGATCAGTTGTCGCCTTGGAGCTTCAGCAGCAGGGCGCCGCCCACCAGACCCAGGGGAATCAGAACCCAGAACAGCGCTGCGGTGCCGAAGATTTCCGAGGCCATGAACCCAAGCCGTAACGGCTACCTATTTAGCGCAGAAGCCAGCTCCACCACGCGTCTGAAGGGCGCATTGCAGCGGAACTGAGCAGACATCACCCCGGAGCGCTTGGCCTCATAGCCCTCCGAGCGCAGGCCGTCGATCAAGGCATCCAAGCGGGGCGGGCCGCCCCCCAGACGTTTTGCCAGCACATCCAGCGGCCAACACGACACCGGCAAACCGTCGTCAGCGCGCAGCCCCTCCAATAGACGGCGGCTCGCCGGAGCCAGGCTCTGCTGGGGCAGGGCCTGGGACTCCTCAAGCAGCTCCTGCAGAACCAGCGGGTCCTGCAGGGGGCCCAGCCAGAGGGGCCCCGAAATTGCCAGGGGAGCGGCCGAGTCATCACCGCAGGCGCAGGGCGGCCATCGGCGCAGCCGCAGCAGGCTTTGTTGGGACTGCTCCGCGCAGCGATGGCAGTAGGCCCAGAGCCCCAACTGCTCCTCCTCCCGGGGCTGGGGGCGACGCAACAACTGAACGGCCGTCCGGAAGGTGCGGCCCTCACTAAAGGAGAACAGGGGCCGGATGCCCCGGCCGAGGGCCCAGGCGGCCTTGGCCACCACCGCCAACTGAAGGCGGAGGGCCAGCTCCCAGCTGGAGGGATGGGCCCGCGCTGCAGCCCCCAGGGAGCGGATCGCCGCGGGGCGGTCATGGCCTGTCGGAGAGCGACCGTCGGTGCTGGCCAGGTAGAGAACGCCCCCGAACTCCAGGGCCTCTAGCGCCAAGGGAACCAGGGCTGTGGGGCAGCCAAAGGCGTCCAGGTCGAGCAGATCGAAACGCCGCTGCTGCATCAAGCAATCGGCCAGCAGGTGCTGGGCCGTGCGGGCACTGATCTCCAGACGACGGTCCCCCAGGGGCTGGAGGTTCTCCTGCAGCAGGGGCAGGCGATCCCCGTCGGCATCGTTCGCCCAGACCTCCTGGGCCCGCCCCTCCAGGCCATAACGCAGGGCGCGAATGCCGCAGCCGGCCATGGCATCGAGCACCCGCCCGGGCCTCTCCCGGGTCAGCCACCGGCTCAGCAGGACTCCCGCATCCCGAGAGGGACGGGATTGCGGCCGAAAAAAGCCCGGCCCCAGCACCAGTTGCGCGGCCCCTTCGCAATAGTGAGCTGGGCTAGCCGTGTCGGCCACTGTGACTGCGCCACCGCGATTGAATCTCCAGCCTGCCTCTGCGGGGGTGCACTGGGGTGAGCACGGGACCTGGCACTGGCAAGGCCACGCCTGCCATTGGCGCGTCGTCGGAGAGCGGAGCGCACCTGCGCTGGTCTTGATCCATGGCTTTGGTGCCGCCAGTGGCCACTGGCGCCACAACGCCGCCGCCTTCGCGCAGGCCGGCTGGTGCGTCTATGCCATCGACCTCGTGGGCTTTGGCGACTCCAGTCAGCCGCGGCACCGTCGCCATCGCCCCCTGGACAACAGGCTTTGGGCGCGGCAACTCCAGGGCTTTCTGGAGCAGGTCGTCCAGGGACCGGCGGTCCTGGTGGGCAACTCCCTGGGGAGCCTGGTGGCCGTGACCTGCGCCGTCTTTTTTCCGACCTGGGTGCAGGGAGTCGTGGCGGCCCCGCTGCCCGATCCCACGCTGCTGATGCCCCTGCGGCGGCGGCGGCCCCGCTGGCGCCGGGCCTGGAAGCGCCGGCTGGTGATCGTCCTCTGTCGGATCCTGCCGCTGGAGCTGCTGGTCCCCCTGATCGCACGAACACCACTGCTGGATCTCGGGCTGCGCAGCGCTTATCAGGACCAGGGGGCGGTGGACGGCGAACTGCGGCGGCTGATCGCCCGGCCGGCCCTGCGTCCCCAGGCGGCCCAGGCCCTGCGGGCGATGAGCATCGGCATGGCCCTGCGCCCCCGCGAAGCCACCGCCGCCCCACTGCTGCAACGGATGCAGCAACCACTGCTGGTGCTCTGGGGCAGCCAGGACCGCCTGGTCCCAGCCCAGATCAGCCGGCAACTGCAGCCCCACAAGAGCGATCTCCAGCTCCAGCTGCTTCAGGAGCTGGGGCACTGTCCCCACGACGAACACCCTGAACTGTTCAACAGGGTGGTGACCACCTGGCTGGCACGTAACTTGGGGAGCGGTCAGCCACGCGAACAGCCCTGGGCATGAAGCACACCCTCTCGGTGCTGGTGGAAGACGAATCCGGTGCCCTCAGCCGCATCGCTGGTCTGTTCGCCCGTCGCGGCTTCAACATCGAAAGCCTGGCCGTCGGCCCGGCCGAGAAGCGCGGCCACTCCCGTCTGACGATGGTCGTGGACGGTGACGCCCAAACCCTCGAGCAGCTCACCAAACAGCTGGACAAGCTGGTGAACGTGCTGGCGGTCACCGACCTCACCCCGATCCCTTCGGTGGAGCGGGAACTGATGCTGATCAAGGTCTCGGCACCGCCGGAAAACCGCGCCGCCATCCTCGATCTGGTGCAGGTGTTCCGCGCCAAGGTTGTCGACGTGGCCGACAGCGCTCTGGTCATCGAAGTCGTGGGGGACCCCGGCAAGCTCGTGGCCATCGAGAACGTGCTCGAGAGCTACGGAATCCTGGAGATTGCCCGCACGGGCCGCATCGCTCTGGAGCGCGCCTCCGGAGTGAATACGGCCTACCTGAAGGTCACCAGCCTGGACAAGCGGGTTCCCGCCTAATTGGCGTCGCGCACCAGCGTTCCGCCCTCTAGGACGCTGGCGCTGATCAACTTGTCGCCCTGGTTGATCTGATCGACGACATCCATCCCCTTGGTCACCCGGCCAAAGACGGCATAGCGACCGTCGAGCTCAGGCAGGGCCCGCAGGGCGATGTAGAACTGCGCGCTGGCTGAGTTGGGATCACTGGAGCGGGCCATCGCCAGGGAGCCGCGCTCATGGGGCAGCTTCAGACGCTGCTGTTGGGTTGGACTGGTCACAATCTCCCCGTAACGGGGGCCGGATTCACCCTCAAACAGCAGTTCCAGGGGGATGAAGCGCGGCTGGCCGCTGGAGGGGTCGATGAAGCTGCCGGTTCCCAGAGCCGAGACAGGGGTTTCGGGCTTGGAGCTCTGGGGGTCGCCGCCCTGAACGACAAAGGGAATCGGCTCTTTGACCACCCGGTGGAAGACGGTGCCGTTGTAGGCGCCGCGGCGGACCAGATCGACAAAGTTGCCAGCGGTCAGGGGGGCCTCCGCCCCGTCCAGGCTCAGCTGAACAACACCCTTGCTGGTTTTGAGCTCCACCAGGGCCTTGCCCTGCAGGCAGGGGACTCCCGCTGTTCCGCAGCCGTAGCTCGCCGTCGGCGAGGGGGCGGCGCAGGCCACCAGTCCAAAGGGACTGAGGACCAGCAAGAGGGCTAGAAGAAGGGAGCGCACCATCGCTCAGACGCCCTCCAGGGGAACCCCAAGGAAGCGGGCCAGCTCAGCACCGCCGCGCTCCAGCTCCGCCAGCGGCATCGGCTCACCGACGGTGGTCAGGGGCAGATCGCGGCGACCCTGAACGCGCAGGGCCAGACGACGGCGGGGATTGAGGCCGTCGCGCACGTCCACCTTGACCGCCTGGATCTCCTTGAGGGGAGTGCTGACACTGATCAACTCGCGGAAGCCGCGGCGGGTGACCGTCAGCTGACCACTCTTTTTATTGAAGCTGTTACTGCCGGCGCCCACATCGATGGCAATCACGGCCCAGAGATAGGTGGAGAGCAGGGCGGCGGCGATGCCGTAGAGGCCCATGACCAGTCCCTGGGGAACCCAGGAGAGGGCAGCCGGGTGGCCGATCGGCAGCAGATCCTTGCCCAGGTAGCTCGAGGCGCTGGTCAGGAGAAAACCCAGTCCCCCCGTGCTGACCACAGCGGCCACCAACACATTGGAGAGACGGCGGGAGCCCACCACCGCCTGCTCAAGCAGATCAGAGGAGGGTGCAGCCTTGGCGGCGGAGGCCGATGCCATGCAGGGCAGGATCCGAGGGCCTGCCATCTTCGCTCCCCCGCGCGCCCCTCTGGGGAGGACTAGGCATTAGTACTTAAAAACGCAATGGTGACGTGGCGTGTCAGGCCGTCAAAACCCGTCTCGCAGCGCCAATGAACGTTGTTACCATCGCCCGGTAACCCACAGCTCGCGGTTTTCCCACCCATGACGATCGCTGTAGGGCGCGCGCCGCAGCGGGGATGGTTCGACGTCCTCGAT
>NZ_JAFMFX010000031.1:0-20203 GCF_017855895.1 Vulcanococcus sp. CPBay_Sum15L08_68
TGCCCTCCGCGTCGCGGTTGTACTGCATGAACACCAAGTTGTAGAACTCGATGAAGCGGCTGTCGTCCTCGAGGTCGATGCCCTCATCGCCCAGTTCGGGCTTGAAGTCGTAATAGATCTCCGAGCAGGGACCGCAGGGGCCCGTGGGGCCCGAGGCCCAGAAGTTGTCGGCCTCATCCATGCGGATGATCCGCTTGGGGTTCACCCCCACCACATCGCGCCAGATCGCCTCGGCTTCGTCGTCCTCACGGAAGACGCTGACCACCAGGTTCTTGGGGCTGATGCCGAAGACCGTGGTGCTCAGCTCCCAGGCCCACTGGATCGCTTGCTCCTTGAAGTAGTCACCAAAGGAGAAGTTCCCGAGCATCTCGAAGAACGTGTGGTGCCGGGCCGTGCGGCCCACGTTTTCGATGTCGTTGGTGCGAATGCACTTCTGGCTGCTGGTCGCACGGGCCGACGGGCGGGGCTGCTGCCCCAGGAAGACCGGCTTAAACGGCAGCATCCCGGCGATGGTCAGCAGAACCGTCGGGTCCTCCGGCACCAGGGAGGCACTGGCCATCGGCTTGTGGCCCCGCTGCTCGTAGAAGTCGAGAAAGGCCGCACGGATCTCAGCACCAGTGCGGGGAGCGGCGGCCATGGCGAAGCAAAACGAGCCTGAACCGGGCATGATCGCGCAGCATGAGCGCCGCCTCCCCCGCCACCGCTGAGCACAGCCGGGCCGAACTGCGGCTGCGCTCCATCGCCTGGGCCCTCGGTGCGGGTTTCAGCGCACTGACCCTGGGCCTGCCCCTGGGACTGGAGTCAGCCCTCAGGGCCGGGGGCTGCGGCTTTTTCTATGGCCTCCTGGCCTTCCACCTGCAGCGGGTGGACCCCGATGACGGCCACCTGCAGGCGGGCCTGGTGGGGGCCGTCTGCGGCATCCACAGCCTGGGCCTTCCGGCCCTTTTGCCCTGGCCGCTGGAGGAACCTTGGCCCCAGAGCTTGGCTCAGGTCGCTCCAACTGTGATGATGGGGTTCATTCGTGCTTGGTTGCCGCTGATCGGCGCCGCGCTGGTGTTGCACGGATCGATGGCCCTATCGCGACTTGTCGTGACTCGGGTTGAACCGATCCAGCGGCGCCCCTGATCCCCAGGCCCCGCCTCCATGAGCCTGCTGCATGCCACCTGGCTGCCCGTCGTTCCGGCGGGGAGCTTCGCCAAAGGCAAGGCGCCCACAGCCGGCCTGTTGATCTGGGCGGACACCTGGCGCGTGGCCGAACCGCTCAGTCCGGCGGCTGAGGCACCGTTCCACCCCCTCAGCCTGGATCTCGACGATCTGGCCACCTGGCTGGACGAGAACAACTTCTGGTCCGAGGACCTGCGCCAGGCCACCGTCACCCTGACCCTGCCGAGCCGGCAGCAACTGAGCAAAGGACAAAAGAGCAGCGAATCCAGTGCCTGGAGCGGCCTGCCGCTGCAATCAGGCGAACCGCTGCCGAAGGATCTGAGCTGGTGGCCCTGGCAAGTCGAGGGCTGGTTCCTCAAACCGGGCCCCGCTGCCGCCTGGCTCAATCAACTGCCCCTCTCGGGGGCCTACGAGGCCGGACTGGGTGATGACCTGCTCTGGTGGTGCCACGTCCAGCGCTGGTGCCTCAGCCTGATCGCCCGGGGCCGCTGGCTGCCCGAGAGCGCGGATGGCAAGGCCAGCTGGCGCCCCCTGCTGAACCGTGAGGACGACCGACGCCGGCTCGAAGAGCTGGCCTTGCGCATGCCCCAGGTGGTGGCGGCCTCCAGCCCAGATCCCCAGTTGGCCTGCGGCCGTCCCCGCTCGAACCGACTGCTCGTGGCGAGCATCGTCGAAAAATTGGTGGACGGCCAGCTACGCGAAGCCTTCCAACCCGGTGCCGCCGGCCTCGATCCGCTCCTGGCGGCCTGGGAAGAGGGCCTGGCCAGCCGCGACGGGAAACTCAAGCTCGATGAGGAAGAGCAAGAGCGCCTCGGCGGCGCCAGCAACCACTGGCGCGAGACCGTCGCCGGCAAGGTGGCTCCCGCCCGGGCCTGCCTGGAGCTGTTCACCCCGCCGGAAGGGGAGGAACTCTGGGAACTGAAATTCGGCCTCCAGGCGGAAGCCGACCCCAGCCTGCGGGTGCCCGCTGGGCTGGTCTGGGCCGCTGGCGACAGCAACCTGGCCCTGGGTGAGATCCAATTGGAGCAGCCTGGAGCGCTCCTGCTGGAGGGTCTGGGCCGCGCCCTCTTGGCCTTTGAGCCGCTGGAGCGGGGCCTGGATGCCGCCACCCCCGAGGCGATGCAGCTCACCCCCGCGGAGGCCTTCGTCCTGGTGCGGACCGCCGCGGCCCGCCTGCGGGATGTGGGCGTCGGGGTGGTGCTCCCCGCGAGCCTCTCCGGTGGTCTGGCCAGCCGCCTGGGCCTGGCCATCACCGCCGAGCTGCCCGAGAAGTCCCGCGGCTTCACCCTCGGGGAAACCCTGGAGTGGCGCTGGGAATTCATGATCGGCGGGGTCACGTTGAACCTGAAGGACCTCGAGAAGCTCTCGGCCAAGCGCAGCCCGCTGGTGCAGCACAAGGGGGCCTGGATCGAACTGCGGCCCCTGGACCTCAAGAACGCCGAGAAGTTCTGCTCCGCTGAGCCCCCCTTCAGCCTCGATGACGCCCTGCGGATCACGGGCAATGAAGGGGAGACCCTCTCGCGCTTGCCGGTCCATGCCTTCACGGCCGGGCCCCGCCTGCAGGCGGTGCTGGAGCAGTACCACCAGCAGAAAGCCCCCGATCCCCTGCCTGCGCCCCCTGGGTTCGCCGGACAACTGCGGCCCTATCAGGAGCGCGGTCTGGGCTGGCTGGCCTTCCTGCATCGCTTCGATCAGGGCGCCTGCCTGGCCGACGACATGGGTCTGGGCAAAACGATCCAGCTCTTGGCCTTCCTGCAGCACCTCAAGGCCGAAGAGGAGCTCAAACGCCCGGTGCTCCTGGTCGCTCCCACCTCGGTGCTGACCAACTGGAAGCGGGAAGCCGCGGCCTTCACCCCGGATCTGACGGTCAACGAGCACTACGGACCCCGCCGCCCCTCCAGCCCCGAGGCCCTGAAAAAAGCGCTGAAGGGTGTGGACCTGGTGCTGACCACCTACGGCCTGCTGCAACGGGACAGCGAACTGCTGGACAAGGTCGATTGGCAGGGGGTCGTGATCGATGAAGCCCAGGCGATCAAGAACCACGCCGCCAAGCAGTCCATGGCGGCGCGGGACATGGGGCGCCCCGGCAAGGGTCCCCGCTTCCGCATCGCCCTGACCGGCACACCGGTGGAGAACCGGGTGAGCGAGCTCTGGGCCCTGATGGACTTCCTCAATCCCAAGGTGCTCGGCGATGAGCCCTTCTTCCGCCAGCGCTACCGGATGCCGATCGAGCGCTACGGCGACATGTCCTCGCTGCGGGACCTCAAGGGCCGCGTCGGCCCCTTCATCCTGCGCCGCCTGAAGACCGACAAATCGATCATTTCCGACCTGCCCGAGAAGGTGGAACTGAGCGAATGGGTGGGCCTGGCCCCCGAGCAGAAGAAGCTCTACTCCAAGACCGTGGACGAGAGCCTCGATGCCATCGCCCGGTCGCCCCTCGGCCAGAAACACGGTCAGGTGCTGGCGCTGCTCACCAAGCTCAAGCAGATCTGCAACCACCCGGCCCTGGCCCTCAAGCAGGACCCAGCCGACGCCGATGCCAGCTTCTTCAAGGAGTTCGCCGCCCGCAGCGCCAAGGTGCAGCGGCTGGAGGAAATCCTCGAGGAAGTGATGGAAGCGGGCGATCGGGCCCTGCTCTTCACCCAGTTCGCCGAATGGGGCCATCTGCTCAAGGCCCACCTGGAGCACAAGTGGCGCCAGGAGGTGCCCTTCCTCTACGGCAGCACCAGCAAGACCGAACGCCAGGCCATGGTCGACCGCTTCCAGGACGACCCCCGCGGTCCGCAACTGTTCCTGCTGTCCCTCAAGGCCGGCGGCGTCGGCCTGAACCTGACCCGGGCCAGCCACGTCTTCCACATCGACCGCTGGTGGAACCCCGCCGTGGAGAACCAGGCCACGGACCGCGCCTACCGGATCGGCCAGCAGAACCGGGTGATGGTGCACAAGTTCATCACCAGTGGCTCCGTCGAAGAGCGCATCGATCGCATGATCAAGGAGAAGTCCAAACTCGCCGAAGACATCGTTGGCTCCGGTGAGGATTGGCTCGGCGGCATGGATGTGAGCCAACTCAAAGAACTCGTCACCCTCAGCGAGGACTGATCCCATGACCCTCTCCAGCAACGGCATCACCACCCAGCTCGGCGATGAGGGCCTGAGCCAGCAGCCCTGGTGGGTTGAGCAGTGGATGGAGCTGATCAACGGCTACCGCTTCAAGAAACGCCTGGAGCGGGCCTGGGCCTACGCCCGCGAGGGCAATGTCCTCTCCATTCGCTTCGAGGGGCGCCGGGTGCACGCCCGGGTGCAGGGCAGCGGCGAGGACCCCTACAAGGTGAAGCTCTGGCTGGATGTCCTCAACGATGAGGACTGGAACTACGTCCTCGAGGCCCTCGGGCAAAAGGCCCGCTGGTCCGCCCAGCTGCTGGCCGGGGTCATGCCCCAGGACATCGAGCGCGCCTTCGCCGCCAGCGGCAAGCGGCTCTTTCCCTTCAAGTTGCAGGAGGTGCGCAGCGAGTGCACCTGCCCCGACAAGGTCAACCCCTGCAAGCACGTCAGCGCCGTCTACTACCTGATGGGGGAGCGCTTCAGCGAAGACCCCTTCGTCCTCTTCCAGCTGCGGGGCCGCACCCGCGCCCAGCTGCTCAGCGACCTGGCGGTCAAGCGCCGGGCCCTGCTGGCCAAGAAAGCCAAGGAGGCCAAGGCCAACCCCGACGCAGAGCAGGCCAACGCGCCCCAACTGCACCCCGCGCCCATCTCCATCCGCGAGCCCAAACGCTGGTGGCGCTACGGAGCCGCCCTCGACCCCGGCCTGGTGGTCATCACCCCGGCCATGGAGGGGGACACCGGCCTGGATGAAGCCGGAGCCATCCCCCTGGCGGAGGACGGCCGCTTCCCGGAGGCCGGCAAGCAATTCGTCGAGCACCTCAAGGCCCAGGGCGCCAGCTTCAGCGCCACGGCCATGGCCACCGCCATGGCTGCCGGCAGCAAGCAAGAGGACTGAGGTGTCCCTGAGCGATCAGCGACAACAACTCGAGCAGGCGCCGGCCCCCTGGCTTACCCCCGGCAAACGCCAACTGGCCGAGCAACTACTGAACTCCCACCAACAGGCCTTTGGTCGGCCCCTGGCAGCGTCGGCCCAGGAGCTCTTCTCGGCGGATCTCGTCGTCCTGGCCCATGACGGCAGCAGCGACCCCTGCCTGACCTACGCCAATGCCGCAGCCCTGCAGCTCTGGGAGCGCCCCTGGAGCGCCATGGTCGGCATGCCCTCGCGGCTCACCGCTGAACCGCAGGAGCGCCAAAGCCGGGCGCTGGCGCTGCAGCAGGCCTTGAACCAGCAAGCGATCGAGGGGTACAGCGGCATCCGCATCAGCAGCAGCGGCCGGCGCTTTCAGATCCAGAACGCCCGGCTCTGGAGCCTCCAGGACCCCGATGGGCGACCCTGCGGTCAAGCCGCGGCCTTCAGCGACTGGTGGTGGCTCTAAGGGGCGGTTCGGCTCCTACGAAAACCAAGGTGTAGCAACCGAACCCGAGGGGTGAGGGCCGTACTGAAAGGGTCGGTTTGCGCCCTCTTGGTTGTCATTCAGCGGAGCCACATTGGCGTTGCGGGTCATCACCCCGCCCAGTCAAGTCTTGGAGGAACAGCCATGCTGACCCTGCGCCAATCACCCTTTGATCTGTTCGAACAACTCGAGCAGCAACTGCACACCGCCGAGCGCGTGCCCGCCGCCGAAGTGCGTGAAACCGAGGCTGGCTTCGCCATCACCCTGGAACTGCCGGGCGTGAAGCGCGACTCGATCGATGTCAAAGCCACCGATCGCACCCTCGTCATCAGCGCCGAGCGCCTCGCCCCCGAGGAGGCCGCCGATGCCCAAGCGCCGCTCCTGAGCGAATTCCGCTACGGCACCTGGAGCCGCAGCTTCCGCTTCCCCTCCGGCATCGACCGGGAGGGCCTCGAAGCCCACTACCGCGATGGCCTGCTGCTGGTCACCGCGCCGAAGGCCCAAACCATGACCACCGTCTCGGTGAAGGTGGAGGGCTAGGCGACCAGAACGATCACACCAACCAGAGAGAGACGGGACCCAGCCCTGGCCGCAAGCCAGGGCTTTTTTCTGACTGGCGGGGACGGCTCGATCAGCCAGCTCTCCAGAGAAGCTCCGTAGAGTTCACCTGCCCCCCTGGTGATCCCATGGCTGTCGTTGCAAGCACGCCCCGGCTCAGCCTGCAGTGCGAGGCCATCGCCAAGGACACCAGCACCATCCGCTCCCTGGACTGGGACCGCAGCCGCTTCGACATTGAGTTCGGCCTGCGCAACGGCACCACCTACAACAGCTTTCTGGTGCGCGGTGAGCGCACCGCCCTGATCGACACCAGCCACCTCAAGTTCGAAGGGATCTGGCTCGAGCTCCTCAAGGAGCAAATCGATCCCAAGGCCATCGACGTGCTGATCGTCAGCCACACCGAACCGGACCACTCCGGCCTGGTGGGCCATGTCATCGATCTCAACCCGGACATCGAGGTCGTGGGTTCGAAGGTCGCCATCCAGTTCCTCGAGAACCAGGTGCATCGCCCCTTCAAGAGCCGCGCCGTCAAAAGCGGCGAGGAGCTGGACCTGGGCACCAACCCCGAGAGCGGCATTCAGCACCGCTTCGAGTTCCTCAGTGCCCCCAACCTGCACTGGCCAGACACGATCTTTTCCTTCGACCACGGCACCGGGATCCTCTACACCTGCGATGCCTTCGGCATGCACTACTGCTCCGAGGACACCTTCGATGTGGACCCCGGCGCCCTCGCTCCCGACTTCCGCTTCTATTACGACTGCCTGATGGGCCCCAACGCCCGCAGCGTCCTCCAGGCCATGAAGCGCATGGATGGCCTCGAGGGCACCATCAACACCATCGCCACCGGGCACGGACCGCTGCTGCGCCACCACCTCAACCTCTGGATGGGGGACTACAAGGACTGGAGCAGCGACCGCAGCAAAGGCGAGGCCTACGCCGCCGTCTGTTACCTGAGCCAATACGGCTTCTGCGACCGCCTCAGCCAGGCCATCGCCCGGGGCATCGGCAAGGCGGAAGCCCAGGTGCAACTGGTGGACCTGCGGGCCACCGACGCCCAGGAACTCAGCGCCCTGATCGGCGAGGCCAGCGCCGTTGTGGTTCCCACCTGGCCGGCCAACCCCGACCCGGAGCTGCAGGCCTCCATCGGCACCCTGCTGGCGGCCCTCAAACCCAAGCAGTGGATCGGCAGCTACGACGCCTACGGCGGCAACGACGAACCGATTGATGCTGTTGCCACGCAGCTGCGCAGCATGGGCCAGAAGGAAGCCTTCGAGCCCCTGCGGGTGCGCCAGGTTCCCGATGGCAACGACTACCAGCGCTGCGAAGAAGCCGGCACGGACCTCGGTCAACTGCTGACCCGGGCCAAGACCATCGCCGCGATGAAGTCCCTCGATGGCGACCTGGACAAGGCCCTCGGGCGCCTCTCTGGCGGCCTCTATGTGGTGACCGCACGCCAGGACGAGCGGGCCTCAGCGATGGTGGCCAGCTGGGTCAGCCAGGCCAGCTTTGATCCCCCCGGCATCACCGTGGCCGTGGCCAAGGACCGCGCCATCGAAGCGCTGCTGCAGGTGGGTGATCGCTTCGTGCTGAACATCCTGCGGGAGGACAACTACCAGGACCTGATGCGGCACTTCCTCAAGCGCTTCCCGCCGGGTGCCGATCGCTTTGCCGGGGTCAACACCCTCGATGGCGTCGCCAACGGCGGCCCGGTCCTGGGCGATGCCCTGGCCTTCCTCGGCTGCCGCGTCAGCCAGCGGATGGAGGGCCCAGACCACTGGATCATCTACGGCGAGGTCGAGCAGGGCAACGTCTCTGACACCGAGGCACGCACGGCCGTTCACCACCGCAAAGTGGGGAACCACTACTGATGGCCGGCGCCACTGCAGAACGGCAGGTCATTCAGCTGCCGATCGAACCCGGCCTGGTCTGCCTGCGGGGCCTCAGCCCCAAGCGCCTGCGCTTTGAGGTCGAGTACGGCCTGGAGCGGGGCACCAGCGCCAACAGCTTCCTCTTCCTCCCCAGCAGCGACACCTCAGCCCTGCTGGTCCACCCCCCCGGTGCCTCCTTCGCCGAGCCCTACCTGGAGCAACTGGCGGAGCTGGTTCCTGGCGACAGCGAGCTCCAGGTGGTCGTCAGCCACGTCAACCCCAACCGGATTGCCCTGCTGCACGAGCTGGCCCGCCGCTGGCAGAAGCTGCGGCTGATCGCCTCCAACCCTGGCGCCAAGTTGCTGCAGGACCTCTGGGCCCAGCGCAAACCCACAGAACAGGAAGCGCCCGCCCTGCCGGAGCTGCCGCCCCTGACCGTGGTCCGCGGTGAGGACAGCCTTGAGCGCGCGGACGGCTACAGGATCAACCTGCTCTCTGCGCCGACCCCGCGCTGGCCCGGGGCGCTGATGGCCTTCGAGGAGACCACCGGCCTGCTGATGAGCGGCAAGTTCTTCTCGGCGCACCTCTGCAGCCAGGAGTGGGCCGAAGCCAACCGCAGCAGCACCGAAGAAGACCGCCGCTACTTCTATGACTGCCTGATGGCCCCGATGGCCCGGCAGGTGGAAGCGGTGCTCAACCGCATCGATGAGCTCTCCATTCGCTGCATCGCCCCGGGACACGGCCCAGCCATCGCCGAAAGCTGGCGCAGCCTGCTGGTGGACTACCGCCGTTGGGGCGAATCCCAGGAGCGCTCCAGCCTCTCGGTGGCGCTGCTCTTTGCCAGCGCCTACGGCAACACCGCCGCCATCGCCGACGCCCTGGCCCAAGGGGTCTCCCGCACCGGCGTGCGGGTCGAGAGCGTCAACTGCGAATTCACCCCAGCCGAAAAACTGCTGGAGACCATCCGCAGTTGCGATGCCCTGCTGATCGGCTCCCCCACCCTCGGCGGCCATGCCCCAACGCCGATCGTCTCCGCCCTCGGCACGGTGCTGGCAGAGGGTGATCGCTCCAAGCCGGTTGGGGTCTTCGGCAGCTTCGGCTGGAGCGGTGAAGCCATCGATCTGCTGGAGAGCAAGTTGCGCGACGGCGGCTTCAGCTTCGCCTTTGAGCCGGTGCGGGTGAAGTTCAGTCCCGATGCGGCCACGATCAAGACCCTGGAGGAAACCGGAACGGGCCTGGGCCGCAGCCTGATCACAGCGCAACGCAAGGCCCAACGCCGCAGCTCCACCAGTGGTGGCCTCAGCGAAAGCCGCAGCAACCCGGCCGTCCTCGCCCTGGGCCGCGTCGTGGGATCCCTCTGCGTCCTGACGACGCGCAAGGGCGCTGGCGAAAGTCAACTCAGCGGCGCCATGGTGGCCAGCTGGGTCAGCCAGGCGAGCTTTAGCCCGCCGGGCCTGACGGTGGCCGTCGCCAAGGACCGGGCCGTGGAGGCCCTGCTGCACGTCGGTGATTCCTTCGCCCTCAACGTCCTGGCCTCCGGCCGCGAGAGCGGACCGATGAAGCAATTCCTGCAGCCCTTTGCCCCGGGGGCCGATCGTTTCGCAGGCCTGGAGCTCGAGCAGAGCCCTGGCGGTCAACCGATCCTTCCCGAGGCCCTGGCCTGGCTCGACTGCAGCGTCAAACAGCGCATGGAATGCGGCGACCACTGGCTGATCTATGCCCAGGTGGGATCCGGAGCACTGCTGGATGCGGAGGCCACCACCGCCGTTCACCAACGCCGCAGCGGCGCCAACTACTGAGCGCCCTGCAAGATCTCGTGATCTGCAGCGGAAGAAAACCTGAATTCAGGGGGGCTCAGCCAGACAAGGGCTGAAATGAAGATCTGACGCCACTGCCGCTGGATGGGAGCTCTGCCCAAGGCCAGTCCGACTTCTCAGCGCTGGATTGTTCGCTATCGCGGCTTCGTACTGATCCCCCAGAAGGATCTCTCTTGGATGGTCAGGCCCGAACGCAGCCCCATGAAGCTGCTGCCCTTCCGGGCCCCAGCCAGTTCAGTGGAAGACGTCAAGGCGCTGATCGACTGGCGCCTTGACCAGAACCCCAGTTAGGCGGCCTGCGGCGGGGGCGGGGTAGAACCACCAGCCTGGAACGGCAGTACCACGGTGGCCCAATGCTCAGGGCGGGCAGGACGGGTGCGGCGCGGGCGGCGAACACCGAAGGGAACCCGCACAACGTTGGTGCCCTCGACCCGCAGGGTCTGACCGGTCACGGCTGCTTGATGGAGGCTGCCCTGCAGAGAAGGCAACTTCACTGCCGGCTGATCTTCGAGGGTCGTTGTTTTGGTCTCGTCGCTCATGGGCCCCCTGGACTACAGCGATGACTGCAGTTGCAGCAGATTTTGAGAGGAAATCAAGGGACGATGCAGAAAGAAATTCTGCACTTTTCCCTTTGCCAAAGAATTTAAACCCTAATCAAGCTGCTGTTGAGGTGGAAACGGCCATTTCCTCAACCGATGGGCAGGTGCAGACCAGGTTGCGATCACCGAAGGCGTTATCAATGCGAGCCACCGCCGGCCAAAGCTTGCCCTGCTGCTGCGCCTCTCCCTGGGGGTAGGCCGCCTGCTGACGGCTATAGGGACGATCCCAAACATCCGCCGTCACCGCTGACAACGTATGCGGCGCACGTTTGAGGGGATTGTTCTCAGGATCCATCGCCCCGGACTCAATCGCTGCAGCCTCTGCGCGGATGGCGGCCATCGCATCACAGAAGCGCTGCAGCTCCGCCAAACCCTCGCTTTCGGTGGGCTCCACCATCACCGTTCCCGCCACCGGCCAACTGACCGTCGGGGCATGGAAGCCGTAGTCCATCAGGCGCTTGGCGAGATCATCAACCTCCAATCCGGCACTGCGCTTGAGCGGCCGCAAATCAAAGATGCATTCATGGGCCACCCGTCCGGATTGGCCGCGATAAAGCACCGGGAAGTGATCCTCCAGTTGATGGGCCAACCAATTGGCGGCCAGGAGGGAAACGGCACTGGCCTGGCGCAGGCCCGCGCCGCCCATCATCCGGATGTACATCCAGCTGATCGGAAGAATGCTGGCGCTGCCCCAGGGGGCCGCACTCACCGGTCCGATGGCCTGATCACCCCCACAGGCCTCCGCAGACGGATGACCCGGCAGGAAGGGCAACAGGTGGGAGGCCACAGCGATCGGCCCCACCCCCGGACCGCCGCCGCCGTGGGGGATGCAGAAGGTCTTGTGGAGGTTCAGGTGGCAGACATCCGCTCCATAGATCCCGGGCTTCGCCAGGCCCACCTGGGCATTGAGGTTGGCGCCATCGAGATACACCTGTCCGCCGTGCTGATGCACCAAGGCGCAGATCTCACGGATGCCCTCCTCAAAGACGCCATGGGTGGAGGGGTAGGTGACCATCAGGGCCGCCAGCTCGTCCTTGTGGGTTTCGACCTTGGCCTGCAGATCCGCCCGGTCGATGTTCCCCTGGTCGTCGCAGGCCACGGCCACCACCGTCAAACCAGCCATGACGGCGCTGGCGGGGTTCGTCCCATGGGCACTGGTGGGGATCAGGCAGATCCGGCGCTGCTGGTCGCCGCGGCTGCGGTGATAGGCGCGAATCACCAGTAGGCCGGCGTATTCCCCCTGGGAGCCGGCGTTGGGCTGCAGGGACACCCCGGCGAAGCCCGTGATCGCCGACAACCAATGCTCGAGGTCCGCCACCAAACGGCGATAGCCCGCGCTCTGGTGCGCCGGCGCGAAGGGATGCAGACCCGCAAACCCTGGCCAGCTGACCGGCAGCAGCTCTGCCGCTGCGTTGAGCTTCATCGTGCAGCTCCCCAGCGGGATCATCCCGTGGACCAAGGAGAAGTCCTTGGAGACGAGCCGCTGGATGTAGCGGAGCAACTCCGTCTCGCTGCGGTAGCGATGGAAGACCGGCTGCTGCAGCCATGGGCGCGAGCGACGGGGCACCAGGGTTCCCCAGAGGCGCTCCTCAATCGGCTGTCCCTGGCTCTCCTGCAACAGGGCGTGCTCGAGTTGGGCCAGATCCGGGGCCCGTTGCGGCAGGGCCGCCAGGGCGGAGAGCAGGCGCTGCAGCTCCTCGAGGTCGCTCAGCTCATCGAGGCTGATGGCAAACCCGTCGGCCTCAGGCCGCAGGTTGAAGCCCGCCGCCGCCGCCCGCGCGATCACGTCCGCCGCATCCGGGCAGTGCACCCGCAGGGTGTCGAGGCCCGGGGCCGCCTCGGGGGGATAGCCCAGGGCTTCGAGGCCACGCCGCAAGAGTTCCCGCAGCAGCACCAGACGCCGGGCGATCGCCGTCAGGCCATCGGGGCCGTGGTGCACCGCGTAGAAGCTGGCCATCACCGCCAGCAGCACTTGGGCGGTGCAGATGTTGCTGGTGGCCTTGTCGCGGCGGATGTGCTGCTCACGGGTCTGCAGCGCCAGGCGCAACGCCGGATGCCCCTCGGCATCGACCGATTGACCGACCAAACGGCCTGGAATCTTGCGCTGGTGGGTAGGAGTCGTGGCAAAGAACGCCGCATGGGGGCCGCCAAAGCCCAAGGGAATGCCCAGCCGCTGGGTGCTTCCGACGGCAATCTCCACACCGAGCTCGGCCACCGGTGCCATCAGCACCTGGGCCAAGGGATCCACAGCCGCCGTCACGATCACGCCTGCGGCCCGGGCAGCGGCGATCACTTCACCCGGGTGCCAGAGCGCTCCCGAGGTCCCCGGCAGCTGCAGCAGCAGACCAAAGGCGTCGCTGAACGCCTCGGGCCGCTCCAGGAGTTCCTGGGGATTGACCCGCTCCAGTTCGAGCTCCAGCGGTTCCGCCCGGGTCTCCAGGACCGCCCAGGTCTGCGGGAAGACCGCCTCATCCACCAGGAATCGGCGCGCCTTGCGGTTGCGGCAAGCCCCCAGGCTCAGGGCCATGGCCTCCGCCGCCGCCGTGGCCTCATCCAGCAACGAGGCGTTGGCGATCGGCAGGCCGGTGAGCTCGCTGATCAGGGTCTGGAAATTCAGGAGTGCCTCAAGGCGCCCCTGGCTGATTTCCGCTTGGTAGGGGGTGTAAGCGGTGTACCAGGCGGGGTTTTCAAAGACATGGCGCTGAATCAGCGCCGGGGTGATGCAGCCGTAGTACCCCAGGCCAATCAGGGAACGGCGGACCTCGTTCGCCGCCGCAATCTGCTGCAGTTCGGCTAGGGCCTGGGACTCCTGGCAACCCGCCGGCAAACCCTCCAGGGCCTGGGCAGGCTCCAGACGAATCGGCTCGGGGACCACCTGGCGCACCAAGGCCTCCAGGTCAGGCAGGCCGAGATCCCGCAGCATCGACTGCTGCTCAGCGGGCGTGGGCCCGATGTGGCGCTGAACGAAGGCGCTCAACTCCATCAGTGACCGTCGACCTTGGCGCCGTAGCTCGCGGCATCCATCAGAGCCTCGATCTGGGCCGGAGCGCTCGGACGCACCAACAGCAACCAACCCTCGCCATAGGGGTCGTTCTGCAGCTCCTCGGGGCTCGCCAGGACCGCCTCATTGCGGGCCTCCACGGTGCCATCGATCGGGGAGAGCATGTCCTCCACGGCCTTCACCGACTCCACCGAACCGAAGCTGGAGCCCTGGCTGAGGCTGTCCCCCACCTCGGGCAACTCCACAAAGACGATGTCCCCCAGCTGATCGACCGCAAAGGCGCTGATGCCGACGCGCACCAGCTCCCCTTCGGACTTCACGTACTCGTGACTGTCGGAATAGCGGCAGTCATCGGGATAGTGCAGACCCATGGGCCGCGCCGCAGCAAAAGTGGCTCTCAGTTTGTCGAATTTGCCGAGGCGCGGCTGTTCCCAGGGCCACCCTTGTAATGGGATTCAGCTAACGCCAGCAGGGCCCGCTCCAAGGCGAGCTCCGCATGGGCCTGGGTGGTGCCGCCCTGGGCATAGAGGACGTAGGGCTCCCGCAGGGGGCCATCGGCGGAGAACTCACTGGTGCTGCCATCGATAAAGGTCCCGCCCGCCATCACCAACTCACTGGCGTAGCCGGGCATCGGTGCTGGGATCGGATCGAGGTAGGAGCCCACGGGGGAACAGGTCTGAAAAGCGCGGCAGACGGCCTTCAGCGGTTCGGGGGACCCCAGGCGCACCGCCTGAATCACATCGCTGCGCACCCCTCCCACCAGGGGCTTGACCGCGTAGCCCAAGCCGTCAAACACCGCTGCGGTCAACTCAGCGCAGAGCAGCGCCTCGGTCACCATCTGCGGCGCCAAAAACAGTCCTTGGAAGAGCAGGCGATGCAGGTCAAAGCCTGTTCCCCCTTCACTACCGATGCCCGGGGCGGTCAGCCGGCAGCAGGCCTGCTCCACCAGCTCCTCGCGCCCGGCGACGTAGCCGCCCGTCGGAGCAATCGTGCCGCCGAGGTTCTTGATCAAGGAGCCCGCCATCAGGTCCGCTCCGACGGCCGTGGGCTCCTGCAGCTCAACGAGCTCGCCGTAGCAGTTGTCGACGAACACCAGGCAGCCGGGCTGAACCGCCTTGACCCGCTCCACCAATCGAGCGATCTGCGCCACGGTCAAGGACGGGCGCCAGCTGTAGCCGCAGCTGCGCTGGATCAGGACCATGCGGGTGGGCACAGCCAGTGCCCCAGCGATTCCCGCCTCATCGACGCTCCCATCGGGAAGGAGATCCAGCTCGTCGTAGGCCACCCCGAACTCCGCCAGGGACCCCTGCCCCTCGCCCCGGATGCCGATCACCTCTTCCAAGGTGTCGTAGGGACGCCCCGTCAGGGCCAAGAGCCGATCACCGGGCCGCAACACCCCATAGAGGGCAGCGGCGATGGCATGGGTGCCGCTCACAAATTGCAGGCGCACCGCGGCGGCCTCGGCCTGCAGCACCCGGGCAAAGACCCGGTCGAGCACCTCCCTGCCCAGGTCCCCATGGCCATAGCCGCTGACGGAGGCGAAATGGTGCACCCCCAGTCGCTCGGCCGCAAAGGCGTCGAGCACCCGCTGCAACCGGGGCTTGATGCCCGCCCGACGCTCCTGGGCCACCGGCGCCGTGCGCTCCAGGGCAACGGCCAACTGATCAGCAGCCCAGGCCTGGTGAGGAGAGGTCATGGCCATCCACAGGTGAACCCATGCTGCTCCCGCGTGACGGTGGGCCAGCCGTCTAGATTTTTCAAACTGATGTCTTGGCTACAGCCGACTGACATCCCAGGCCATTGGTGCGCAGGCTCCCTTGCTGGAGCACCACAGCGACCCGACGCCTGCGCCCCTTCAAGGAGTTCATCTTGGTCCAAGCCCCCGACACCGCTGCGGCGGCCCACCCTTCTCAGCGCGAGGGGGCGGACCAAGCCAGCGGATCCAATGGGTATACCGCCGCCCAAGAGGCTCGGATGCGCGCCGCCCTGGTGGTGCCCCGTGCACAACTTCCCCGTAGTCAGAGGAAATACAAGTCAGGGACCACCGGCTTCATGCTGGCGATCCACGTTGGTGCTGTCTTTGCGCTGCTGCCCCAGTACTGGAGCTGGCAAGGCGTTGCCGTGCTCGCAGTCCTGTACTGGACCACCGTCATCGGCGTCACCCTGGGCCTGCACCGCCTGGTGGCCCACCGCAGCTTTGTTGCTCCGAAGTGGGTGGAGCGGGTGCTGGTGGTCATGGGCACGCTGGCCTGCCAGAGCGGTCCGATCGAGTGGGTCGGCCTCCACCGCCACCACCACAAGTTCTCCGACCAACCGAACGACCACCACGACGCCGCCCGCGGCCTGTGGTGGGCCCACAGCGACTGGATGCTCCACGAGATCCCAGCGATCAAGGAGATCCACCGCTTCACCGGCGACATGCTCCAGGATCCGCTCTACCGCTGGCTGGATCGCTGGTTCCTCCTGCTCCAGATCCCCCTGGGTGCAGCCCTGTATTGGTACGGCGAAGCGGCCCAAGTCCATGGCGGCGGCCTCGGTCTGGTGCTCTGGGCGATTCCCCTGCGCCTGGTGATCGTCTATCACGTGACCTGGCTGGTGAATTCCGCCACCCACGCCTTCGGCTATCGCAACTTCGACTGCCCGGATCTCTCCCGCAACTGCTGGTGGGTGGCGATCCTGAGCTTTGGCGAGGGCTGGCACAACAACCACCACGCTCACCCCTCCAGCGCCCGTCATGGCCTGCGCTGGTTCGAGTTCGACATCACCTGGCAGCACATCAAGCTGCTGCGCAAGCTGGGCTGGGCGAAGCGGGTGCGCGAAGCCCGCTACAGCGGCTAAGCCTGCAACTGACGGCGGATCGCCTCCGCCAGATCGGACTCCTCCTCCCCTTGGCCCGGCTGCTCCAGCAGTCGGGCTTTTTGGCGTAGGAGATCCAAAAATTGATCGGCGCTGAGCTCCTGCTCATCCGCCGCCCCCAGCACCGCCAGGGTCCGGCGCAGGTCCGCCAGCTCGGCATCCAACTCCTCGGCGCTGTATTCCCGCTGGCCGGCCATCACTTCAGCGAAGCGCTCCCGTCTCTGTCGCTTCTCCCCGGGGTAGGCCGCGATCAATTGCTCTCTGCACAGCCGCCAGGGACGGCCAGCGGTCAACAGCTCCGCCAAGGCGGCACTCAAGCCCGCCGCCTCGGCGACATCAATGCGCAGGTCAAAGGCCCCCGGCGGCTGGCGCAGGCCGACAAAGATCTCGAAGAGCTGGGCTGGGCCCAAGGCCTCATCGGAATCACTCAACAGGGGCAGCGCCGAGGACTGCAGGGCCGCGAGCAACTCCGGCTGATCGCTGATCTGCTGCTCGAGTTCTGGCGAGAGTCCAGCCGGGCCCTGGGCCGCCAGCAATTCATTGATCCGGCCCAGGGCCACAAACAGCTCCGGCCCGGGGGAGGTCAACTTGCGGTTACGCAGGTTGGAGAGCTGGGAATTGTGGACACGGCCGAGCTCCAGGCGCTCCGCCAGGGCGGGCAAAACCCTTTGGCTCCAGCCGTTCCGCTCGTGCCACACCTTGATCAGATGCCCAAACGCGTCGCGACCTGCTTCGAGTTCGTCCCGATAATTCACCCGATACGGATCCGTACTGCTACCATTTTAGCGAGAACATCGCGTCCGTATCGGGAGGAGGGAGATGACTGCCACCATCAGCCGCAGCAGCGTCTGGGCCAACCACGCCCAAACGCCCATCAACCAGCTCCCCCGCAACTGGGGAGTGATCGGCTTCATGGCCGCCCTGCATGGCCTGGGCCTCGTCGCCCTCCTGCCACGCTTCTGGAGCTGGGAAGCCGCCAGCACCCTGGCCATCCTCTATTGGGTCACGGCCTGCCTGGGGGTCACCATCGGCTACCACCGACTGCTCTCCCACCGGGCTCTGCGGCTGCCCCACTGGCTGGAGCGCTTCTTCGCCACCTGCGGCGCCCTGAGCTGCCAGCACGGCCCCATTGACTGGGTGGGCCTGCACCGCCACCACCACAAGTTTTCGGATACGGATTCAGATCACCACAACAGCCACCAGGGCTTCTGGTGGAGCCACATGGGCTGGATGTTCCGGGATATCCCCGCTGAGCAGGCCGTGCCCCAGTTCACGGGGGACCTGGCCAAGGACCCCTACTACCGCTGGCTGAACCGCTGGTTTCTGGCGCTGCAGCTGCCCCTGGCGGGACTGCTCTTCTGGATTGGCACGGTCAGCGGCGCCGGCGGCTGGGCCCTGGTGCTCTGGGGCATTCCCCTCCGCCTGGTGGTCGTCTACCACTGCACCTGGCTGGTGAACTCCGCCACCCACCGCTGGGGCTACATCCGGCACGACAGCGGCGACGGCTCCCGCAACAACCCCTGGGTGGCCGCCCTGACCTTCGGCGAGGGCTGGCACAACACCCACCACGCCTACCCCCACTCAGCGCGCCACGGCTGGGGCTGGCGCGAACCGGACCTCACCTGGATGCACATCCGGCTGCTGCAACGGCTGGGACTCGCCACCCAGGTGCGCCTGCCTAGGCCGCTGCTAGCACAGGCCGCAAGTGGTGGCGTAGTCTGATCAATCGCCAAATTCGATGATCGTTCGACTGCATCCCCATGGCTAAGCGTGTATCCGTAGTCCTCAGCGAGGACGTCCTGAGCCTGGGCAAGAACGGTGACCTGGTGGACGTTGCCCCCGGTTATGCCCGCAACTTCCTCCTGCCCCAAGGCAAGGCTGTTCCCCTGACCCCCGCGGTCCTGAAGCAGGTGGAGCACCGCCGCGCCAAGGAAGCTGAGCGTCAGGCTGCCCTCAAGCAGGAAGCCCTGGACTTCCGCACCGCCCTCGACACCATCGGCCGCTTCACCGTCAAGAAGCAGACCGGTGGCGATGACGTGCTGTTCGGCACCGTGACCAACGCCGACGTGGCCGAGGCCATCGAGGCCGCCACCAAGAAGGAAGTGGACCGCCGCGACATCATCGTCCCCGAAATCCACCGCACCGGCACCTACAAGGTGCAGGTCAAGCTCCACAGCGCCGTCACCGCCGAGATCAACCTCGAAGTGGTCAGCCACTAAGAACCGTTCAGCGTGGTCTGGGCGAACCGATCGGTTCCCGCCACAATGAGCAACCCCTTCGCCGTCAGGCCCCAACGGGACTGGCGGCTTTTTCGTTGAAGCCCCGGCCAAAGCAATGGTGAGCGTTCCCCTGAGCCAAAGCGACGCCGATGAGGGCGGCGGCGGTCGCGCGGCGCCCCGGGGCAGACCGCGGGAGGACGAACGCTTCGAGGCGATGCCCGATGGCGTGCCCCCCCAAAACCTCGAGGCCGAGGAAGCCGTGCTGGGCGGGATCCTGCTGGACCCCGATGCCATCGGCCGCGTCGCCGATGTGCTGCAGCCGGAGGCCTTCTATCTCTCCGCCCACCGGGAGATCTATCGCACCGCCCTGATGCTCCATGGCCAGGGCAAACCCACGGACCTCACGGCAATGACCGCCTGGCTGGCGGACACCGGAGCCCTGGAGAAGGTGGGGGGCAGCGGCCGGCTGGTGGAGCTGGTGGAGCGCACCCTCTCGACCGCCTCCATCGACCAGGTGGCACGCCTGGTGATGGACAAGTTCCTGCGCCGTCAGCTGATCCGCTCCGGCAACGAGGTGATTCAGCTGGGCTTCGATCAGGGCAAGCCCATGGAGCAGGTGCTGGATGAGGCCGAGCAGAAGATCTTTGCCATCAGCCAGGAAAAGCCCAGCGTTGGCCTCACCCCAACGGCGGAAATCCTGACGGCCACCTTTAACGAGATCGAAAGCCGCTCCCTGGGGACGGCCGTGGCCGGCATCCCGGTCAACTTCTACGACCTCGATGCCATGACCCAGGGGCTGCAGCGCAGCGACCTGATCATCGTGGCCGGCCGCCCCGCCATGGGCAAAACCGCCATCACGCTGAACCTGGCCAAGAACGTGGCCCAGCTCCACAACCTGCCGGTCTGCGTCTTCTCCCTGGAGATGAGCAAGGAGCAGCTCACCTATCGACTGCTGGCGATGGAGGTGGGCATCGAAAGCGGTCGTCTGCGCACCGGTCGGCTGCAGCCGGAGGAATGGCCCCTGCTGGGCCAGGGCATCAGCACCCTGGGGCAGATGCCGATCTACATCGACGACAAGCCGAATGCCGGCGTGCTGGAGATGCGCTCCCTCTGCCGCCGGCTGATGGCCGAGAGCGGCAAGGAGCTCGGGGTCGTGATCATCGACTACCTGCAACTGATGGAAGGAAGCGGATCCGATAACCGGGTCCAGGAGCTCTCGCGGATCACCCGGGGCCTCAAACAAATGGCCCGGGAGCTGAACGTGCCGGTGATCGCCCTCTCCCAGCTCAGCCGTGGCGTGGAATCACGCACCAACAAGCGGCCGATGCTCAGCGACCTGCGGGAATCGGGCTCGATCGAGCAGGACGCCGACCTGGTGCTGATGATCTACCGGGACGAGTACTACAACCCCGACACCCCCGATCGCGGCATCACCGAGATCATCGTGACCAAGCACCGCAACGGGCCGGTGGGCACGGTCAAGCTGCTGTTTGAGCCGCAATTCACCCGTTTCCGCAACCTGGCGGCGCCGTAGCGTCGAAGGATGGTGTCCGCTGACTTCGCCCCGATTGAACACTTCGACGTGATCGTCGTGGGCGGCGGTCATGCCGGCTGTGAAGCGGCGA
>NZ_JAFMFX010000032.1:0-19973 GCF_017855895.1 Vulcanococcus sp. CPBay_Sum15L08_68
GCCTTGAGACTGGAGCTGCCCAGATTCAGCACCAGAAGCGCCACGGCGCCGCTTGCTCCTTACTCGTCGAGGTTGCAGGTGATCGTGACGGGGAAGGCCTCGGCCTTCCAGATCCGCTCGGCGTACTCCTTGATCGAGCGATCGGAGGAGAAGAAGCCGGTGCGGGCCGTATTCAGCAGGGACATCCGGTTCCAGGCGTGGCGATCGGCCCAGGCCTGACTGACCTGCTGTTGGACCCGCAGGTAGTCGGTGAAGTCAGCCAAGACACAGAAGGGATCGCGGCCGGTCAAGTTCTCCAGCAGGGGGCGGAAGAGGTCACCGTCGCCGCCGCTGAAGTGGCCCTGCTCCACCAGCTTCAGCACCTGCTGCAGCTCGGGCAGTTTGGCGATGTGCTCCCAGGGGCGATAGCCCTCGCTCTGGAGTTGGGTCACCTCGGTTTCGGTCATGCCGAAGAGGAAGAAGTTCTCGGCTCCCACCTGTTCGCGGATCTCGACGTTGGCGCCATCGAGGGTGCCGATGGTCAGGGCCCCATTCATGGCGAACTTCATGTTGCCGGTGCCGGAGGCCTCCAGACCGGCGGTGGAGATTTGCTCCGAGAGGTCTGAGGCTGGATACACCCGCTCGCCCAGCTTCACGTTGTAGTCGGGAAGGAAGACCACCCGCAGCCGCCCGTCCATGTCGGGGTCTGAGTTGATCGTCTCGGCGATCCCGTTGAGGAAGCGGATGATCAGCTTGGCCATGTAGTAGCCGGGGGCCGCCTTGCCGCCAAAAATCACGGTGCGGGGGGCCATGTCCTGGGCCTGGCCGTTCTTGATCCGCAGGTACTGGGCAATCACCTGCAGGGCATTGAGGTGCTGGCGCTTGTACTCGTGGATCCGTTTGACCTGAACGTCAAACATCGAGGAGGGATCCACCAGCAGTCCGCTTTGGCGGTGGATGTAGTTGGCCAGCTGCCGCTTGCTGGCGAGCTTGGTCTGCTCCCAGCGCTCCAGGAAGCCGCTGTCGTGTTGGTACTGCTCGAGCTGTTTGAGCTGATCGAGGTCCGAGACCCAACCTTCACCGATGCTCTCGGCCAGCAGCTTGCGCAGGGGGGGATTGGAGAGGGCGACCCAGCGCCGGGGGGTCACGCCGTTGGTGACATTGGTGAACTTCTCCGGCCAGAGCTCCGCGAACTCGGGGAACAACTTGGTGCGGACCAGTTCGCTGTGGAGGGCGGCCACACCGTTGATGTGGTGGGAGGCCACGGTGGCGAGGTTCGCCATGCGCACCGCTTTTTGACCGTCCTCATCAATGATCGAGAGCTTGCGCAGCAGCACTTCGTTGCCCGGGTAGCGCAGGCGAACGCTCTGCAGGAAGCGGCGATTGATCTCGTAGATCAGCTCCAGATGGCGCGGCAGCAGGGAGCCGAACAGGGGTAGGCCCCATTTCTCCAGCGCTTCCGGCAGCAGGGTGTGGTTCGTGTAGGCGACGGAGCGGCAGGTGATGTCCCAGGCCTGCTCCCAGGTCAGGTGCTTGTCGTCGATCAGCAGACGCATCAACTCGGCCACGGCGATGGCCGGATGGGTGTCGTTCAGCTGAACGGCCCAGTGGTCGGGGAATTCCTCGACCGGGATGCCCCGCTGCTCCAGGCTGCGCAGCATGTCCTGCAGCGAGCAGCTCACGAAGAAGTGCTGCTGCTTCAGGCGGAGGCGACGACCTTCGTCAGTGCCGTCGTTGGGATAGAGGACCTTGGAGAGGGTTTCGCTCCCCACTTTTTCCTCAACGGCGCCGTAGTAGTCGCCGATGTTGAAGGCGTAGAAGTCGAAGCTTTCGCTGGCGTCGGCGCGCCAGAGGCGCAGGCGATCACAGGTGTTCACCCGGTAGCCGAGCACGGGCACGTCATGGGGCACACCGATGGCGTGCTCATCGGGGATCCAGCGCACGCGGTAGTTGCCGCGCTCGTCCCGGTAGCTCTCGGTGCGTCCGCCGAAGCCGACGAAGCAGGCCTGATCGGGGTGGGGGATTTCCCAGGGCCAGCCGCCCTTGAGCCACTTGTCGGTGATCTCGACCTGCCAGCCGTCCCGGATCAGCTGGTCAAAGATCCCGAACTCGTAGCGAATCCCGTAGCCCGTGGCGGGGATCTCCAGGCTCGCCAGAGACTCCATGTAGCAAGCCGCCAGGCGACCCAGGCCGCCGTTCCCCAGGCCCGGCTCTTCCTCCACCTCAAGGATCTCTTCGAGGCTGTCGATGCCGAAGCGGCGCAGGGCTTCTGTCGCCGCCTCCTGGATGCCGAGCATCAGCAGGTTGTTGCCCAGCTGGGGGCCGATCAGGAATTCCGCGGACAGATAGGCCACCACCCGCGTCGGGGTGGCTCGGATCGCCTCAATGCCCGCCAGATAGCGGGTCATCAAGCGGTCGCGAACCGCGTGGCTGAGGGCCAGGTAGAGGTCGTGGCGGCTGGCGGTTGGAGCCAGCTTTCCCAATGTGTAGAAGAGGTGTTCGGCCATGCCGTCGAACACGTCATCGGCTGCCAAGCCGCTGCGGTCGGGATCGGCGTAGCAACCGGGCGTGGGCAGTTGCAGTTGACGCGGCGATTGCTCTTTCATCAGGCCAGCTCGGTTGGGACTGCAGTGCTCCACTGCCAGTGACTGATCTCCGGGGCATCCATCCCGTGCTCGTGCGCGTAGGCGCGATTCGCCAGGATCGATTCCTTCATCTGCTCTTTGATGTGAGCAGCGCGGGACATTAACCCCGGAACTCTGTCGATCACATCAATCACCAGGCTGAACCGGTCGATCTGGTTGTTCATCGCCAGTTCAAGCGGGGTGTTGATGTTGCCTTTTTCCTTGTATCCGCGGACGTGGAAATTGGCATGGTTGCGGCGCCGGTAGGTCAACCGGTGGATCAACCAGGGGTAGCCATGGAAGTTGAACAGCACGGGGCGATTTGTGGTGAAGAGTGTGTCGAAATCCCGATCGCTTAAGCCGTGGGGATGCTCGCTCGGTTGGGTCAGGGCAAAGAGTTTCACCACGTTCAGTACCCGGACCCGCAGCTCAGGCAGCTCCCGGCGCAGGATCGCCACGGCCGCCAGGGTCTCCTGGGTGGGGATGTCACCGGCGCAGGCCATCACCACGTCTGGCTCATCCGGTTCACCGCGGACGTGGTCGTTGCTGGCCCAGCTCCAGAGGCCGATGCCCTTGGCCACATGGGCGCGGGCCTGCTCGAGGGAGAGGTACTGCAGGTGCTCTTGCTTGTCGCTGACGATCAGGTTGCAGACGTCGGGCTCGACGAGGGCCTCCTCGGCCACGGCCAGCAGGCAGTTGGCATCGGCCGGCAGGTAGACCCGCACCACATCGCCGCTCTTGTTGCCGGTCAGATCAATGAAGCCCGGGTCTTGGTGGGTGAACCCGTTGTGGTCCTGCCGCCAGACCGTGGAGGAGATCAGGCAGGTCCAGGGGGCGATGGAGGCGCGCCAGGGCGCGTGGTGGCGGCAGCTCTCCAACCATTTGGCGTGCTGGTTGAACATCGAGGCGATCACGTGGGCGAAGGCCTCGTAGGTGTGGAACAGGCCGTAGCGGCCGGTCAGGAGATAGCCCTCGAGCATCCCCACCAGGGTGTGTTCGCTGAGCATCTCCACCACCCGTCCCTGCCGGGCCAGCTCGCCGCCATCGCTGTCCTCGGGGCGTAGTTCCTCCATCCAGACCTTTTTGCTGCGCTCGTAGATGGCCTGCAGCCGGTTGGAGGCGGTTTCGTCGGGGCCGAACACCCGCAGGTTGTTCGGGTTGTCGGCGATTGCATCCCGCAGCAGCTCCCCGAGGGCGGCGGTGTTGCCATGGCGGCTGACTCCGGGTTCGGCGACCGGCACCGCATAGCGTTCGCGATCCGGCAGGGTCAGTTGCTGGCGCAGTCGCCCGCCGTTGGCATGGGGGTTGGAGCCCATGCGCTGGGCGCCGCTCGGTGAGAGCGCCTGCAGTTCGGGTCGCAGTCGCCCCTCGTCATCAAAGAGTTCTTCGGGGCGATAGCTCTTGAGCCAGGCCTCCAGTTGCTGAAGTTGGGCGGGGTCTTGTTTGGGGTTCGGCAGGGGCACCTGATGGGCGCGCCAGGACCCTTCAATCCGATGGCCGTTGAGCGCCTCGGGCCCCGTCCAGCCCTTGGGGGAGCGCAACACGATCATCGGCCAGATCGGCCGACTGGCATGCGCTGCGCCGCCCTCTGCCTCGGCCTGCTGGCGGATCGCTTGGAGCCGGGAGACCACCTGATCCATCGCCGCGGCCATCGCTTGGTGCATGGCCCGGGGCTCGCTGCCCTCCACAAACAGCGGCTCCCAGCCGTAGCCCCGCAGCAGGCTGCTGAGCTCCTCCTTGGGAATCCGGGCCAGCAGCGTTGGGTTGGCGATCTTGTAGCCGTTCAGGTGCAGCACCGGCAGCACCACCCCATCGCTGATGGGGTTGAGGAACTTATTGATATGCCAGCTGGTGGCCAGGGGGCCGGTCTCCGCCTCCCCATCGCCCACACAGGCGATGGCGATCAGGTCCGGGTTGTCGAAGACCGCACCGCAGGCGTGGGAGAGCACATAGCCCAGTTCGCCGCCTTCATGGATCGAACCAGGGGTCTCCGGGGTGCAGTGGCTACCGATGTGCCCAGGAAAAGAGAACTGCTTGAAAAAGCGTTTGAGGCCTTCTGTGTCCTGGGACTTGTCGGGATAGATCTCCGAATAGGAGCCATCCAGGTAGGTGGGGCCCAGCACCCCCGGGGCCCCATGGCCCGGACCGGAGAGATAGATCGCATTGAGCCCGTGGCGTTGGATCACCCGATTGGCGTGGGCCCAGATGAAGGCTTGGCCTGGGCTTGATCCCCAGTGACCGAGCAGGCGGTTCTTGATGTGCTCCGGCTTCAGCGGTTCCCGCAGCAGCGGGTTGTCCTGGAGGTAGATCATTCCCACCGCCAGGTAGTTGGCGGCCCGCCACCAGGCGTCCAGTCGCTCAAACTCCTCTGCTGGCCTGAGATGGGCGGAATCCGTGGCCATGGCTCCAGCTGCTGATGCCTGGCCGGAAAGTAGCCGTTGTCACAGGAGATGGCGCCGTCGGGCGAGACTCTCGTTCGGAATCACTCACGACTGCTATGCCGGAGATCGGCGCCCATCAGCTCGAGGTGGTCGAAACCCTGATTGGGGTTGGCCGCTTCTTGGTGATTTTTGTGGCCGCTCGCCTACTGGCGGAACTGCTGGTGCGCTGGCAGTTGCCCACCATCCTTGGTGAGCTGATCGCCGGCGTGATCATCGGTGCCTCTGGCCTGCACCTGATCGTGCCGCCGGAGACCCAGGCGGCGGTGGCCAATTGGGCTCTCCAGCTGATGGGCTCGCTTGCGGATGTGCCGCCCCAGCTGGTCGGCGAGGTCTACAACGAAAGTTTCCCGAGCCTGCAGGCGGTGGCCACCTTGGGCCTCTTTGCCCTGCTGTTCCTGACGGGTCTCGAAAGCGACCTCGATGAGCTCGTGGCCGTCGGTGCCCAGGCAATCACCGTGGCTGTCGCCGGCGTGGCAGTGCCCTTTGCCCTTGGCACCGCGGGCTTGATGGCGCTCTTCCACGTGGAGGTGATCCCCGCCGTGTTTGCCGGGGCGGCCATGACGGCCACCAGCATCGGCATCACAGCGAGTGTCTTTGGTGAGCTGAAGATGCTGCGCTCCCGGGAGGGGCAGATCGTGATCGGCGCCGCCGTCCTGGACGACATCCTCGGCATCGTCATCCTCGCGGTGGTGGTGAGCATCGCTGGCGGCGGCAGCCTGGAGCTGGGCCCGATCCTCAAGCTGCTGGCCGCGGCCGTGGTGTTTGTGGTTGCTGCCATTGGCCTGAGCCGCACCGCGGCGCCTGGTTTCGACTGGTTGATTGATCGCCTCAAGGCCCCAGGCGATGTGGTGGTGGCCTCGTTTGTGGTGCTCACCCTGTGCTGTTTCGCTGCTACGGCCATTGGCCTGGAGGCGGCCCTGGGTGCCTTTGCCGCGGGCTTGATCCTGAGCAAGTCGAACCACACCCATGCGATCGAGGCGGCGGTGAAGCCGGTGGTGGCCCTCTTCGCCACGATCTTCTTCGTCTTGATCGGCACCGGCATGGATCTCTCGGTGCTCAATCCCCTAGACCCCGAGAACCGCGCCGGTCTTGTGATCGCCGCTTTCCTGCTGGTGGTGGCGATCCTGGGCAAGGTCGTCTCCGGCTGGACCTTTGTTTCCAAGGAACCCACGAACCGTCTGGTGGTGGGTCTGGGGATGATGCCCCGCGGTGAGGTGGGCCTGATCTTCCTGGGGCTTGGCACCCAGGCCAAGCTGCTCAGCCCGGCCCTGGAGGCAGCGATCTTGCTGATGGTGATTGGCACCACCTTCCTGGCGCCGATCCTGCTCAGACTGGTCCTGGCTGGAAAGAGTGATGGACCCGACCTCGACCCCCTCGCCGAAATCCCCACTTAAGGGCTGGCAGTTCAGTTGGGGCGGCTGGTTGGACAACCGCCATGGGGAGTGGTGGCTGCTCGCCCAGCTGCTGTTGATCGCAGCCACCCTGTTGCCGGCCTGGCCGGCCCCGGGCAGCTGGGGCTATGCCTGGCCCTTGCCGCTTGCCCTTGCTGGCGTTCTGCTGCTCTTGGTCGGCCTGGCGCTGGCCGCCCAGGCCTTCTGGCGCTTGGGACCCAGCCTGACGCCGTTGCCGGATCCCAAGCCTGGGGCCGCTTTGGTGACGACCGGGGCCTATGGGCGCTGCCGCCATCCGCTGTATCAAGCCGTGTTGCTCTGTGAGCTCGGGGTGGCCCTGGCCCTCGGCAGCCTGTTCCACCTGGGCCTGTTCCTGGCTCTGGCCGCGGTGCTGGGCGGCAAAGCGCGGCGGGAGGAGCGTTTCCTCGTGCCGCTCCATCCGGAGTACGTCAGTTACCGGCGCAGCACCCCGGCGATCTTGCCGGGATTGCCTTGGCTGGATTGGCGGAGCTGAGCCGCTAGAGCCCGCGCTCCTCCAGCTGCCGCGCAGCCCGCTCGAAGACCTCAGGTCCTGCATCCCGTTGGCCAGCGGCCTGGCCCAGGTCCCGGCGCCAATGGCGGGCGCCGCTGACGCCTTCCACCACCTGCACCAGGTGCCGGGCGATGGACCAGAGCCGCCCGCCGCTGCCGCACCAGCGCTCGGCATAGGGAATCAGGCCCCGCACCACCGTGGAGGCCTTGGCGACCGGTTGGCTGCTGTCGCCAAACAGGTCCCGGTCCACCGTGGCCCAGCGCAGCGGGTGGTCGTAGGCGGCCCGGCCCACCATCACCCCATCCACGGCCTCGAGCTGCTCCAGGCAGCTGCTGAGCTCCAGCAGGCCTCCGTTCAGTTCAATCGTCAGCTGGGGCCGGTCCGCCTTGAGCTGATGCACGAGCTCGTAGCGCAGGGGAGGAATGGTGCGGTTTTGCTTGGGATCCAACCCCTCGAGCCAGGCCTTACGGGCGTGCACGCTGAAGCGCTGCGCCCCGGCCGCGGCCACCGTGTCGACAAAGGCCAGCAGCTCCCCATAGGAATCGCGCTCATCGATGCCGATGCGGTGCTTCACCGTGACCGGCAGGGCTGAGGCCTGGGCCATGGCGCTGATGCAGCGGGCCACCTGTTCGGGTTCGGCCATCAGGCAGGCGCCAAAGCGCCCTTTCTGGACCTTTTCGCTTGGACAGCCGACGTTGAGGTTGATCTCGTCGTAGCCCCGGTCCGCGGCGATGCGCGCGGCCTCGGCCAGCAGCACCGGGTCATCCCCGCCCACCTGCAGGGCAATCGGATGCTCGATCGGATCGAAGTCAATCAGCCGGTCCCGCCGTTCGCTGTGGTGGAGCGCTTGGGCCACCACCATTTCGGTGTAGAGCAGGCTGCGGCGGCTGATCTGCCGCATCAGCACCCGGAAGTGCCGATCGGTGTAGTCCATCATCGGAGCCACACTGAAGCGGTAGGCCCCGTTCAGCAGCGAATCGGGCATCACCCCATGCTCGCCTTTCACGCTGATGCCCCCCCGTTCTGAGCACTGGTCCCTGGTGGTGGCGGGCGGTGGTCCGGCGGGATTCATGGCGGCCATCGCCGCGGCCGAGGCCGGTCAGCGGCGGGTCCTGGTGCTGGAGAGCACCCCTGAGCCCCTGGGCAAGGTTTTGATCAGCGGTGGCGGCCGCTGCAATGTCACCCATGCCTGCTGGGATCCGCGGGAATTGGTGGGCTTCTATCCCCGCGGCGGCAAGGCCCTGCGGGGACCCTTCAGCCGCTTTGCTGCCGGTGATGCCGTGTCTTGGTTTGACGACCACGGCCTGACCCTGGTGGAGGAGGCCGATGGCCGGATGTTCCCCCAGGCCAACCGCTCAACGGCCGTGATTCAGTGCCTCAGGCAGGCGGCGGAACGGGCCGGGGTGACCCTGCGCAGCAGCGAGGCGCTCCAGCAGGCCGAGCAGCGGCCCGCGGGTGGTTTTGCCCTCAGCCTGCGCAGCGGCATCCATCTCAGTACTGACCGGCTGGTGCTCGCCACCGGGAGTCACCCCAGTGGTCGGCGTTTGGCTTCAGGCCTGGGCCATGGCTTGGTGGCCCCGGTTCCGTCCCTCTTCACCCTCGCCTTTAAGCCCAATCCCCTGCTGCCTTTGGCTGGGGTCGTGATGGACCCGGTGGACTTGGAGCTGGAGGCCGGTGGGCAGCGCTTCCGCCAGAGCGGCCCGGTGCTGATCACCCACTGGGGTCTGAGCGGGCCGGCGACCCTGCGGCTGACGGCCTTCGCCGCCCGGGCCCTCCACGGCGAGGGCTACCGGGGCAGCCTGCAGGTGGATTGGAGCGGCGGCCGCAGCCAGCAGCAGCTGGAAGAGCTCTTCGCGGCTTGCCGGCGTGATCAGGCCAAGCGTCAGCTCAGCAATGCCCGCCCCTGGCCAGGCCTCAGCCGACGCCTCTGGCAGCACCTGCTCGATCAGCAGGGGGTTGAGCCCGATCGCCGTTGGGCGGATTTGGCCAAGCGTCAGCAGTTGGGTCTGCTGGAGGCCCTGCGCCGCAGCCGTTTCCCCGTGGCGGGCCGCGGCCCCTTCGGCGAAGAATTCGTGACCGCCGGAGGCGTGCCTGTGGGGGAGGTCAACCTGGCCACGATGGAGAGCCGCAAGGTGGAGGGTCTCTACCTGGTGGGTGAGCTCCTGGATGTCGATGGCGTCACCGGTGGCTTCAACTTCCAGCACTGCTGGAGTTCCGGCTGGCTGGCGGGGCAGGCGATTGCGGCGGCCGGAGCTAGTTGATCTGATCGAAGATCGAGAACATCGGCAGGTACATCGCCAGCAGGATCGAGCCAACGATGCCGCCCACGATCACGATCATGGCCGGCTCCAGCATTGAGGTCAGGGCCTTGACGGCGGCTTCCACCTCGTCTTCGTAGAAGTCCGCCACCTTCGAGAGCATGGCGTCCATCTGGCCGGTTTCTTCGCCGATGGCGAGCATGCTCAAGGCCAGCTCCGGGAACACCTTTTTGCGCTCCAGGGCGACGCTCAGGGGGATGCCCTCCTGCACGTCCTGACGGGAGCCGACGATGGCGTCGGCAATCACGGCGTTGCCCGCGGTTTCCTGCACGATCTCCAGGGACAGCAGGATCGGCACCCCCGCGCGGGTCAGGGAGCTGAAGGTGCGGCAGAACTTGGCCGTGGCTGTTTTCTGGATCAGGTCGCCAAAGAGCGGCAGCTTCAGCAGTAGTCCGTCCACGCGCCGGCGCCCGCTGGCGGTCGCGTAGTAGCGGCCAAACATCCAGACCCCCACAGCGATCGCCAGGGCCAGGAACAGCGAAAAGGAGGACCGCAGCAAGGCGCTGAGGTCGACCATCATTTGAGTGAAGAGGGGGAGTTCAGCCCCGAGGTCTTCGAAGATCCCAGCGAAGGTGGGGATCAGGAAGATCGTCATCCCCAGGAACACCAGGATCGCGATCGCCAGCACGGCCACGGGATAGCCCATGGCGCCCTTGATTTGGTTCTGCAGCCGGGCATTGCCCTCGAGCAACTTGGCCAGGCGGCGCAGGCTTTCGTCCAGCACGCCCCCCGCCTCTCCGGCTTCCACCATGGCGATGGTGAGCTTGTCGAACACCCGCGGCCAGGAGCGCAGTGCTGCCCCCAGGCTGCCCCCTTGGTTCACGTCCGTGCTGACGGCGGTGAGTGCCCGCTTGAACAGCGGCATGCGCTGCTGACGGGCCATGAGATCGAGGCTGCGCACGATCGGGACCCCCGCATCCACGAGGGCCGCCAGCTTGTTGGCAAAGAGGGCCTTCTCGCGGATGCCGGGCTTGGCCTCCAGCAGGCTGGAGAGATCCATGCCAAAGACCGTGCTCCCGGCCGCGGCGCTGGGTGTGGTTGCGGCGAGCTCCAGGCTGGTGGCGACGATGCCCCGGCGCCTCAGGTCCCGCCGGGCGCGGCTGAGATCACTGGCCTGCAGTTGCAGCGTCCGGGTTTGACCGGAGCGATTGGTGTAGGTGGCGCTGAACTGGGGCACTAGCCCTCCAGGAGCCGCTGCAGCTCATCGGGTTTGCTCGCTTTGGCGAGGGCTTCGCTGCGCTCGACTGCTCCGGCCTGCACCAGGTTCGCCAGGGCGCGCTCGAGGGTTTGCATCCCCTGCTGGCCGCCCGTTTGGATCTGGGAATAGAGCTGGGCGGTTTTGCCCTCCCGGATCAAGTTGGCGATGGCGGGGGTGTTGATCAGGATTTCTTGGGCCATGACCCGCCCGAATTGCCCGGGTTTGGGGTTCTGGCGTTTGCAGAGGGTCTGGGAGAACACCCCCACCAGGGAGCCACTGAGCTGAACCCTGATCTGGGTTTGCTGCTCTGGCGGGAAGACATCCACCATGCGATCGACGGTTTGGGCCGCCGAGCTGGTGTGCAGGGTGCCAAAGACCAGGTGCCCCGTCTCTGAGGCGGTGATCGCCAACTGGATCGTTTCCAGATCTCGCATTTCGCCCACCAGGATCACGTCGGGGTCCTCCCGCAGGGCGGCGCGCAGGGCGGCGCCAAAGCTGCGGGTGTCATCCCCCAGCTGGCGCTGGTGGATCACGCTTTTGTCGTTGCGGTAGGTGAATTCGATCGGATCTTCGATCGTGAGGATGTGCTCGGCGCGGCTGCGGTTGATGTGATCCAGCAGGGCCGCCAGCGTCGTGGTTTTGCCTGAGCCGGTGGGCCCGGTCACCAGCACCAGACCCCTGGGGCGGCGGCTGGTTTCCTCGACGATGGGCGGTAGGCCCAGGCTCTCCAGGCTGGGGATTGTGCTGCCGAGGGCCCGCAGACAGGCCGCATAGCTCCCCCGCTGGCGGTAGACATTGACCCGAAAGCGGGAGACGCCTTTGAGGCCATAGGCGCAGTCCAGCTCCCAGGTTTGCTCCAGTTGCTTGCGCTGGGCGTTGTTGATCATCGAGAAGATCAACCGGTTGCAGAGGTCCTCGCTGAGCCGCTCCTCCCGCATCGGTTTGAGCGCCCCACTGAAGCGGCCGTAGGGCGGTTGGCCGGCCGCCAGGTGCAAGTCGCTGCCACCCGCCTCGACCAGCTCCTCCATCAACTGTTCGATCTGGAGCTCCATGCAGCTCGCGGGGCCAGTGGCTGTCCTCAGTGTGGGAAGCCCGCCAGGGCCTGGCAATGGCGCTGCTTAATGCAGTTGCCGGGGGGTCAGGCAATAGGGGCACTCCAGCCACTCGTCCCGCATCCCCGCCCCGCAGCCCTGGCAGGTGATCGTGTGCAGGGCCTTGGCCCGGCGCTCGGTTTCCAGGCTGGAGTCCGTGAGGATCATCCGCTCGATTTCCTCGAGGGTGGTTTCCCCTTGGCGCACCAGGTCGAGGCCGTAACCCAACAGGGTTTTCATGCCGTTCTCGATGGCGAGCTTGCGCAGTCGATCGGTGCTGGCCTCCTGGGCAATGGCGCTGGCGAGGGTGTCGTTGACGCGCAGCACCTCGTAGACCCCCACCCGGCCCTTGTATCCCAGCCCCTGGCAGCTGGGGCAGGGGTTGCTGTCACTGGCTTGCAAGCGCTTGGCCTTGAAGAAGGTGATCGCCTGCTCGTTGCTGGCAAACAGGCCAAAGCGGCCCAGGTCCTGCTCACTGGGGTGATAAGGCTGCCGGCAGTCCGGGCAGACCCGCCGCACCAGGCGCTGGGAGACGATTCCGATCAAGGAGGCGCTCACCATGAAGGGCTCCACGCCCATTTCCGAGAGGCGGGCGATGGCGCTGGGGGCGTCGTTGCAGTGGAGGGTGGTCAGCACCAGGTGGCCGGTGAGGGCTGCCTCGATGGCGGTTTTGGCCGTTTCCCGGTCCCGGGTTTCCCCCACCAGCAGGACATCGGGGTCTTGCCGCATGAAGGCCCGCAGGGCCATGGCGAAGTCGTAGCCCTTCTCCCGGTTGACCTGGGTTTGGGCAATGCCCTTGAGGGTGTATTCGATCGGGTCCTCGACCGTGGAGATGTTGATCCCAGGCTCATTGCGTTCCGCGAGCAGCGAATAGAGCGTGGTGCTCTTGCCTGATCCCGTCGGCCCAGTCACCAGCAGCATTCCGAAGGGCTTGCTGCCCATCTCCCGGACGCTGGCCAGGGCCGCGGGCTCGCTGATTAGACGGTCGAGGCCGAGGTGCGTCGCGCCGCTATCCAGCAGGCGCATGCAGACCTTCTCGCCATAGCGGGTGGGCAGGGTGCTCACCCGCAGGTCAAACAGGCGACCTTGATAACGCCGCCGGATGCGGCCGTCCTGGGGAAGCCGGCGCTCCGCGATGTCCAGGTCCGCCATGATTTTTAGGCGGGAGGTCACCGCGGGGGTCAGTTGTTTCGGCAGCTTCTCCAGCGGCTCGAGCACCCCGTCTTGGCGCAAGCGAATCAGCAGTCCGTCCTCCTGCGGTTCCAGGTGGATGTCGCTGGCACTGCGCTCGAGCGCTTGCACCAGGATCCGGTCCACCAGGCTCACCACCGGTGAGGCGTTGGAGGCCTTGAGGCTGGCCTCGACATCCAACTCGCTGAGGCTGTCCTCGGGAGCCTCCTCAAGGGGGCCCTCGAGTTTGAGGTCCTCAAACAGGGAGATCCGGTTGGGGGTCTCCTGCGGAGCTGCAACCGCGGCCGGCGTGGCGGGGGATGGAGATGGAGGTTGATTCAGGACGGTTTGCAGGTCCCCTTGGAGGGCCAATCGCAGTGCCAGGGGCGGTCCCTCGGGGCATGCCTCGCGGAGGGTCTGGCGTTGCTCGGCGCCCCAGTGGGTTGGCACGGCCACCGTCAGGGTGTTGTTGGCGTAGGCCACGGGAAGGCAGCCGAGATCCCTGCAGCTCTCCTGAGTCAGTCGCGGATGCCAGCTCCAGCGTTCGATTCCGGCCGCGCCCAATTCAGAGCGCGTGAGGACGGCTTCCTGGAGCAGTAATTCGACCTCAAGTCGTTGCTGCTCAGGGCTTTGGGCCTCGGCCACCGGTCGCTGGGGAATGGTGCTGGCGCTTGCTGTCATCAGCCGCTCCGCCGAGGAGGTGCGGGCTTCCGCCGCTTGTGGGGTGGCGCCCCTTCACATCAACATGTCTAGATCAGATCTCCGGTTCGGTCAGCATGAGCGGCGACGCGACTCCGTTTCCCCAGGACTCCGCCCCGGCCCCAGCTGAGGCCGCGGCAGCGCCAGAAGCCACTCCTGCAGTGGATTCGGCCCCAGCTGAGGTGGCGGCTGAGCCCAGCGCCGATCCCGAACAGCGGGTCCGGGAACTGGAGGCCGAGCTGACGGCCCTGAAGGCCGAGCACGAGAGCGTCCGCAGTCAGTACATGCGGATTGCGGCGGACTTCGACAACTTCCGTAAGCGCCAGAGCCGCGATCAAGAGGACCAGCGCACCCTGATCGCCTGCTCCACCCTGAGCGAGATCCTGCCGGTGGTGGACAACTTCGAGCGGGCCCGCCAGCAGCTGGATCCCCAGGCCGAGGAGGCCCAGGCCATCCACCGCAGCTACCAGGGGCTCTACAAGCAACTGGTGGATGTGTTCAAGCAGTTGGGCGTCTCACCGATGCGGGTTGAAGGCGAGCCCTTCGATCCCACCCTCCATGAGGCGGTTCTGCGGGAACCCAGCGATGAGCACGCCGAGGACCTGGTGATCGCTGAACTGCAGCGGGGCTATCACCTGAACGATCGCGTGCTGCGGCACGCCCTGGTCAAAGTCTCGATGGGTCCAGGCCCCAGTGGTGATGCCGCACCGGCCAGCTCCACGGATGACGCTGCACCCTCCGAAGAGGGCTGAGCATGGCCGATTTTTATGACCTCCTTGGGGTCAGCCGCGACGCTGATGCGGACACGCTGAAGCGGTCCTATCGCCGCCTGGCGCGTCAGTACCACCCGGACATCAACAAAGATCCCGGCGCGGAAGACAAGTTCAAGGAGATCGGCCGCGCCTATGAGGTGCTGAGCGATCCCCAGACCCGGGCCCGCTACGACCAGTTCGGCGAAGCCGGCTTGGGCGGCGCCGCGGGGATGCCCGACATGGGCGACATGGGCGGCTTCGCTGACCTGTTCGAAACCTTCTTCAGCGGTTTCGGCGGGGGCATGGGCGGCCCCTCCGCCGGTGGTGCCCGTCGCCGCGGTCCCCGCCAGGGCGATGACCTGCGGTTTGACCTGACCATCAGCTTCAGCGAAGCGGTCTTTGGTCAAGAGAAGGAAATTCAGATCCGTCACCTGGAGACCTGCAACAGCTGCAGTGGCTCCGGGGCGAAGAGCGGCAGCGGTCCCACCAGCTGCGGCACCTGTGGTGGTGCCGGCCAGGTTCGCCGCGCGACGCGGACGCCCTTTGGCAGCTTCACCCAGGTGGCGCCCTGTCCCACCTGTGAAGGAACCGGCCAGGTGATTGCCGATCCCTGTGGCGCCTGCGGCGGCCAGGGCCTGCAGCAGGTTCGCAAAAAGCTGCGCATCAATATCCCTGCGGGTGTCGACACCGGCACGCGGCTACGGGTGGCCGACGAGGGCAACGCCGGACAGCGGGGCGGCCCCGCCGGCGACCTCTACGTCTTCCTGACGGTTCAGTCCCACCCGAGCCTCCGCCGCGACGGGATCAACATCCACTCCGAGGTGACGGTCAACTACCTCCAGGCGATCCTCGGCGACACCATTGAGGTGGAGACCGTCGATGGTCCTGAGCAGTTGGAGATTCCGGCAGGCACCCAGCCCGGAGCGGTCCTGACCCTGACGGGTAAGGGTGTTCCGAAGCTGGGCAATCCCGTGGCGCGCGGCAACCACCTGATCCAGATCAAGGTGCAGCTCCCCACCAAGGTCAACCGCGAGGAGCGTGAACTGCTCGAGCAGTTGGCGGGGCACCACACGGCCAAGGGGCAGAAGCACCCCCACAAGAGCGGGCTGTTTGGCGGTTTGTTTGGCTAGGTCAGTGATGACCCAGCTCGACCTGCGCGGTACCCCCTGCCCGCTCAATTTCATTCGCACCAAGCTGGCCCTCGAGAAGCTGCCCGCAGGTGGGTGGCTTCAGGTGGATTTGGATGCCGGTGAGCCCGAGGAGATGGTGGCCAGCGGCTTGCGGGAGGCCGGACATCGCGTTGAGCTGGAGGCCTTGGAACCCGGGGCGGTGCGTTTGTTGATCTGTCGCTGTGGCTGAAGCCCTGGTGATGGCCCTCGAGGCCAACTTCTGCCGGGTGCAACTGGATCGGCCTGGCCCCGGAGGGGTGGACCAACTGCTCTGTGTGCGCCGCACGCGGCTGGGCAAGACCGGACAGCAGATCTGCGTTGGAGATCGGGTCGAGGTGGAGGGCATCGACTGGCCGGAAGCCCGGGCGGCGATTGCGGCCGTGGCCCCCCGCAGCAGCCTGCTGGAGCGTCCTGCTGTGGCGAACTGCAGCCGGGTGGTGGTGGTGGCGGCGTTGGCTCAGCCGGAGTTGGATCCACTGCAACTCACCCGTTTTTTGCTGACGGCGGAGCGGACGGGTGTGGCGGTGGAGCTGGTTCTCACCAAGGCGGACCTGCTGAGCGCATCGGAACAAGAGCAGTGGCGTGAACGGCTCACGGCTTGGGGGTATGTCCCCCAGCTGGTCTCCTCCCAGAGTGGGCTTGGTCTGGCTGCGCTGCGGGAGCGTCTGGCGCAACCGGGGGTCTCAGTGCTGTGTGGCCCATCGGGGGTGGGCAAGAGCAGCTTGATCAACGCCCTGTTGCCGCAGCTGCGTTTGCGGGTGAGTGCCGTCTCAGGCCGCCTGCAGCGGGGACGGCACACCACGCGGCATGTGGAACTGTTCCCGGTGGAGCCCGGTGCACTGCTGGCGGATTCACCGGGCTTCAACCGCCCGTCCTTGCCGGCGGAGCCCGCGGAGCTGGGGAGCCTCTTCCCGGAAATTCGGCAGCGGCTCGAGAGCTCGGCCTGTCAGTTCAAAAATTGCTTGCATCAGGGCGATCCGGGCTGCGCCGTCGGCAGCGATTGGGATCGCCATGGTCTGTATCTCAACTGCCTGGAGTCCGTGCAGCAGCAGGTGGCGCGCCAACCCCGCCCCCGCAGTGGCGGCCTGAAGCAGCGGGGAGGAAAGCAGGAGCCCCTGCTCGATCAGCGCCTGCGTCAGAGCTCAAGGCGCCGCTTGCGGCAGGAGGAGCCCGACGAGGAGGGCTAGGCCTAGCCCATGCCGGGCAGGTTCAGGTTGAGCCCGCCGGTGAGCTCTTCCATCCGCTCTTTCATGGTCCCGGTGGAGTTGTCGTAGGCCGAGCGCAGGGCCTCGAGGGTGGCGTTTTCCGTTGTGGAGGCGCCCTCGGCGAGCAGGGCAGGGTCGAGGCGGACCTTCAGGGGCTGCTGGTTACCCGAGAGCCAAACGCTGGCCCGGCCGCAGCTGCTTTGCCCCTCGATTTCCATCGCATCCAGCTCCTCCTGGAGCTTCGCGGCGTCCTGTTGGATCTGCTGGGCCTTCTTGAAGGCTTCGGTGAGCTGGCCGAAATTGGGGAGACCGAAACCGGCCATGCCTGCACTGTTGAAGTGGGCGCAGGCTACGCCGCCAGGGCGAGGTCTTCGAAGCGTCCGAGCCGTTTCACCTCGGTGTGGAGGGCGATGCTGCGCTGCTCCAGCACCCGCTGTTGGACCAGGGCAATGAGTTGATCAATCTCCCCGGCGCTGGCGCTGCCGGTGTTGACGATGAAGTTGGCGTGGATCGGGGAGATCTGGGCGCCCCCCAGGCTGAATCCCTTGAGGCCGAGGGCTTCGATCAGTTGTCCGGCTTTCTGCGGTTCGGGGTTGCGAAAGACGCTGCCGCAGCTGGGTTGCTGGTAGGGCTGACTGCTGGTTCTGCTGTGCAGGTTGGCGCTGGTGCGCTGGCTGACGCTGTGGGGATCGTGGCCGGGGGAGAGGCGAAAGCGAGCTGAGAGGACCACCAGGGGTTCCGCTTGAAGGCGGCTATGGCGGTAGTCAAAGTCCAGTGCTGCGGCAGGGATTGTGTGGGTCTGGCTGGGCTGCTCCGGGTCCACCACCGTGACGCTCTCGAGGATGTCGGCGGTGCAGCCCCCTTGGGCGCCTGCATTCATCACCGCCGCGCCTCCCACCGTTCCTGGGATGCCCACGGCCCACTCCAGGCCCGAGAGGCCGGCCCGGGCCGCCCGCCGCGCCAGGGTGGGAATCGGTTCTCCCGCCTGGGCTTCGATCAGGCCGCTGCTGGCCTCCAGGTCAGCCCCTTGGAGGTGGCGGGTGCAGAGGGTGAGTCCCTCCAGTCCTTGATCGCTGACCAGCAGGTTGGAGCCTGCTCCAATGACCCGCTGGTGGCAGCCCTGGGATGCAGCCCAGCGCAGCAGGGCCAGTAGCTCGTCCGTTGATTCCGGTTCGGCGAAGTAATCGGCCGCTCCCCCCACTTTCCAGGTGGTGTAGTCGGCCAGAGCAACCGCCGAACGCAGCCCCAGAGGGAGGGAGAGGGCCATCGCTAGGCCACAAGGGGAAGGGCGGCGGCGGGATCGCTGCGGCCTTCCAGGCGACTCCAGAGGCTGTTGACATCACCGGCACCCATGGCCAGCACCAAGTCGCCCGCTTGGCTGGTTTGGCCGATGGCATCCGCCAGGGTCTCCAGGTCATCGAAGGCGCTGACGGGTAGCCCAGGGGCAATCCGCTGGATTTCAGCGGCGAGGGCCGCGCTGGAGATCCCTGGGATCGGCGCTTCGCCAGCCGCATAGAGGGGGGCGATCAGCACCGCATCGGCCTGGCTCAGGGCCTGGGCAAAGTCGCTGAGGAACTCCGCCGTCCGGCTGTAGCGGTGCGGCTGAAAGACGGCTAGGAGCCGTTGGGGCGCCTCTGGCAAAGGGCTGCGCCCACTGCTGACCATCAGGCGGGCCATCGCCAAGGTGGCCTGCACCTCGCTGGGGTGATGGGCGTAGTCGTCGACCACCTGGCGGCCGCACCAATTACCCCGGTAGTCGAAACGGCGTCCAGGGGCCTGGAGGCCCTCCACGGCCCGTTGCAGCTCGGCAAAGGAGACGCCATGGAGACGGCAGGCGGCCATGGCGGCGGTGGCATTGCTCAGGTTGTGGAGCCCGGGCAAGGGCAGCCGGAATTGCCCGAGGGCCTCTCCCTGCTCATAGAAGGTGGCCAGGGTGCCGTCGCCATCGAGCTCATCGGCGATAGCCGCGAAGTCCACCCCTTCGCTGCTCTGGATGGACCACCAGTGGTGGGCTTGAAAGTGTTCCCGCAGCACCGGACAGTCGCGGTTGGCCAGCAGCTGTTCGCTGCCTTTGGCGAAGCGCTGCAGGGTGGTGATCAGGGAGGCCAGATCGCTGTAGTGGTCGGTGTGATCCAGCTCGAGGTTGGTGATCACACCAAGCCAGGACTGGAACTTCACCAGGGAGCCATCCGACTCATCCGCTTCCGCCACCAGCAAGGGGCCATCGCCATTGCGGCCGTTGCTGGCGAAGGCGGGCACCACCCCACCAATGACGGCCGTGGGGTCGTGGTTGGTGGCGTGCAGCAGGCTGGCCACCAGGGTGCTGGTGGTGGTCTTGCCGTGGCTGCCAGCCACGGAGATCGAGGGCTGGGCGGCAATCAAAGCCGCCAGGACATCTGAGCGGTGCCAGACCTTCAGCCCGGCGCGCTCGGCTTCTAATAATTCGGGGTTGTTCGCCGGCACAGCAGAGCTGACGACGACGGCAGGTGGGCAGGAGGTGCCGCTGCGAATGGCGTCGATGGTGGCTGGGCTTTGCTCGCGAAACACCCGGACACCGCGGCTGCGCAGGTTCTGCAGCACGGCGTTGTCCCTGGGGTCGGAGCCGCTGATGCTGTGGCCGCGGTCCGCCAGGATCCCGGCGATGGCAGACATGCCGATGCCGCCAACTCCAATGAAATGGAGAGGTTGGTGGCGATCAAGCGTCAGGACCAATGGCGTATCCAAGCCTGGCCAGAAATTAAGACCGAACGGGTCGCTTGTCCTCTCCTCAAGCACGATTTGAGTGCTTTTGACAGGTGGTGACCTTTTGTCCCCAGATGGGGAGGGTCAGGCAATTTCGGTATGATCGGCGGCCAAATCCTCCTTGCTAGCGGGTTCGCCCGCAATACGCCATGACCCTGAAGGTTGCGATCAACGGATTCGGCCGCATCGGTCGCAACTTCATGCGTTGCTGGCTGAGCCGCGGAAGCAATACCGGCATCGAGATTGTCGGCATCAACGGCTCCGGTGACACCAACACCAACGCCCACCTGCTGAAGTACGACTCGATGCTCGGCCCCCTGCGTAACGCAGAGGTGACCACCACCGAGAACACGATCGTCATCAACGGCAAGACGATCAAGACCTTCTATGACCGCAACCCCGCCAACCTCCCCTGGAAGGAGTGGGGCGTGGATCTGGTGATCGAATCCACCGGTGTCTTCAACGACGACGTCGGCGCCAGCAAGCACTTCGAAGCCGGTGCCAAGAAGGTGATCCTGACCGCCCCTGGTAAGGGCGACAAGGTCGGCACCTTTGTGGTGGGCGTGAACGCCGATCAGTACCGCCACGAGGATTACGACATCCTCAGCAACGCCAGCTGCACCACCAACTGCATGGCGCCTGTGGTCAAGGTCCTGGATCAG
>NZ_JAFMFX010000096.1:0-4402 GCF_017855895.1 Vulcanococcus sp. CPBay_Sum15L08_68
CCGAGGCACCCCTGGCCTTGGATCGCCTGCCGGACGGGCCGGTCCTGCTGCAACTGCTGGTGCGGGGGAATCCCTTCCGCGGCAGTGCCGGCGGCGATGAACCCTGGCCCCAGGTGGTGCGGCAACTGCTCGCGGCCCAGCGCCTGGCTGGTCTGGCGGTCTACGGCAGTCCCTACCTCTGGCAGGCCCTCGAACCCCTCCTGCCGCCGGATCTACCCGCCGCCTACAGCCCGGCTCAGATGCCCCAGGCCCAGGCCCAGGTGCTCGCGGCCCTGGGGTTGCCCGAGGCGGCGCTGGAGGGCGGCTTTACCGACTAAGCGAGCCACTGCCACTAGCCTCGGGCCGTCTTCTGCGGCCGCCGGCACCCACCATGCTCAGCCTCTCGATGATCGTTCGGGATGAAGCCGGACAAATCGAGGACTGCCTGCGGTCCGTCCAAGGCTTTGCCGATGAGCTGGTGGTGGTGGACACCGGCTCCAAGGACAACACCGTCGCCTTGGCCCAGGCCGCCGGTGCCCGGGTGGAGGCGATCGAGTGGCCCGGGGACTTTGCCCCCGCCCGCAACCAAGCGCTCGAGATGGTGCAAGGCGACTGGGTGCTGGTGCTGGACGCCGATGAACGGCTCAAACCGGAGGCCTGGAAGCCCCTGCGGGCCCTCATGGCGCAACCGGATGTGCTGGTGATCAACCTGCTGCGCCATGAGCGCGGCGCGATCCAGTCGCCCTACTCCAACGTCAGTCGGCTCTTCCGCCGCCATCCGCGCATCCGCTGGAGCCGGGCCTATCACTCGATGATTGACGACAGCGTCGCGGAACTGCTCAAGGAGGAGCCGCAGTGGCGCATCGCCGATTGCTCCGAGCCCGCCATCGATCACGACGGCTACCGCCCAGAGCTCTTGGCCCAAGGCAACAAACCCGAGCGGTTGCGCCAGGCGATGGAGGCCGAGCTGCAGAGCCGTCCCGGCGACCCCTATGCCTGCGCCAAGTTGGGCAGCCTGGAGGTCGCCGAAGGCAACCTCGAGCGGGGCCTGAAGCTGCTGCAGGAGGGCCTGGCGAACTGCCCAAGCGAAGCCCAACCCGAGCGCTACGAGCTGCTGCTGCACCTGGCCCTCGCGGAAGCCAGCCGCGACCCCCAGCAAGCGGAGCGCTACTACCGCCAAGCCCTGGAGATCCCCCTGGCACCGCGGCTGAACCTGGCGGCCCAGCTGAACCTCTCGGCGCTGCTGCTGCAGCTCGGACAACTGGAGGAGGCGGAAGCCCTCAGCGCCCGCGCCACCCGCGTCGCCCCTGAGATCGGCCTGGGCTGGTACAACCTCGGCCTGATCCGCCGCAAACAGGGCAATCTCGCCGGGGCCCTGGAGGCCTACCGCGAAGCCAAACGGGTCAATCCCGGCCATGCCGAAACCCACCAGAACCTGGCCGTCGCCCTGCTGCTGGGCGGCGACATCGATGGTTCCCGCGGCAGCTTCCGTGAGGCGATCCAACTGCTGATTGACCAGGGACGCACCCAGGAGGCCCAGCGGCTGCACAAGCAAGCCGGAGAACTGGTCAAGCTCGAGGGCTGAGGGATGGCGCTGCAGGGACGCACCATCGCGGTCACCCGGGCTGAGCAGCAACTGGGGACGGCGCGGCAGCTCTTCGAGCAGGCCGGAGCCAGCGTCCTGGATCTCCCCGCCCTGGTGATTGGCCCGCCCGATGAGTGGGGCCCCCTCGATGACGCCCTGGCGGAGCTCGAGGAGTTCCACTGGCTGATCGTCTCCAGCAGCAATGGGGTCGATGCCGTGGAGCAGCGGCTGCAGCGCCAGGGCAGCAGCCTGGCCCGGCGGCCCAGCAGCCTCAAGATCGCCGCGGTCGGCCGCAAAACAGCCGCGCGCCTCGATGAGCTGGGGGCGGCCGCTGATTTCGTGCCGCCGGCCTTCGTCGCCGACAGCCTGATTGAGCATTTCCCTGTCTCCGGCTGGGGCCTGCGGCTGCTGCTGCCGCGGGTGCAGAGCGGTGGACGGACCCTGCTGGCGGAAGCCTTCGGCGAGGCCGGAGCACGGGTGGTGGAAGTGGCGGCCTACGAATCGCGCTGCCCCGAAACGCTGCCGGCGGCCACCGCCACGGCCCTGGCCGAGGGACGGGTCGATGCCATCACCTTCAGCAGCGGCAAGACCGTGCAACACACCATCCAACTGCTGGAGCAGCAGTTCGGCGAGAACTGGAGGGAGCCGCTGGAGCGGGTCCAACTGATTTCGATTGGCCCGCAAACCTCAAAAACACTCCAGGCGCTCCTGGGGCGCGTTGACGCGGAGGCCAACCCCCATGACCTCGATGGGCTCGTGGCCGCCTGTGCCCTCGCCCTTAAAGACTGAGCACCCGCTGCTGCCCGGCCTGGTTCAAGCGCAGTTGACCGCGCCCCAGATCGATGCCCGTCACGGTCCAGCCCGGGGGCAGCAGGGCCGGCAGACCGGAGCCCGGGCAGAGGCCCTGGCGGCCGATGCACACCGTGCCGCTCTGGCCGCCCAGGGACACCAGGGCCTGGGCGCTGCGGCCACTGCCAATCAGGCCCGTGAGCTGCAGATCCGCCTGGGGGGTCTCGTTTGGGGTGCTTGCCGGCGCAGCAGTGACCGGTGCGAAGGGGTCAATGCGGCCATGGGGTTGGGCCTGAACCACCTGCTGGGCGCTCGGCATCGCGATGAAGCCCGGCGATGGGGTGAGCGGCGTCGGCTCTGAGACGCGGGCGGGCGGAATCGCCGTTCCCGGGGCAGAGGGCGCCGTGCTGCTCTCGCCTGTGCCGCAGGCCGCCAAGGCCAGCAGCACAGGCAGGACCGCAATCAGTTGGTTAGTGCGCCTCTTGGCCATAGCCGCTCTGGACGAGATCGCGGAAGCGATCCAGGTTGGCCTGGAGCTCCTTGGTCACGATCCCCCCCAGGATGGAGGCATCCATCAGCGGTGCCAAGACCCCCGGCAGCTCGTAGCTGACGCTGAGCTTCACGGCCGTGCTCTCGCCGCCCTGGGGATAGAAGCGAACGGCCCCTTTCGTGGGTAGGCCGCCGACGGATTCCCAATGGAGCTGTTGGGCCTCCACGCGCTCGGTAATCCGCGCCTTCCAATGGAAGCGAAATCCCTGGGCCGCCAGGGTCCAGTCGGTGAGATCGGGGTCCCCGTCTTCGGTGGTGACGGACTCAATCCAGTTCATCCAACGGGGCATGGCCTCCAGGTCACTCCAGACCGCCCAGACCCGCTCGGCGGGGGCCTTCACCTCGGTGGTGACGCTGTGTTCAAGCCAACGGCCCATGGTCTCTAGGCAACGGATGCATTGGTGGCCAGCTCCGCCTGACGACCCAGGATCGCGGCAGCGGCAAGACGCCCACTCATGGTGGCGCCTTCCATCGAATCGATGTAGTCCTGCTTGGTGTAACTACCGGCCATGAAGAAGTTGGTGACCGGCGTGGTCTGGTCCGGGCGGTAGGGCTCCATCCCCGGGGCCTCGCGGTAGAGGGACTGGGCCAACTTGACGACGTTGCTCCAGACCAGGTTCAGGTTTTTGGCCGAGGGGAACAGGCGCCGGACCTGGGCGTCGGTCGCCGCGACGATCTCCTCGGTTTTCTTGGGAATCCAGGGATCACCGGGGGTCAGGACGCACTGCAGCAGGGAACCCACCCCCTCCTTGCGGTAGTCCACCGGACTGGCCAGGGCCAGGTCGGCGAAGCAGCTGAAGTCCGCATCCGCCGTGTAGAGCAGGTTGTCCAAACCGGCGGGACGGGCCACATCCCGGCGGGCGGCCTCGGCCATGGGGGAATCCCCCAGTTCGGTCACCCAGCCGTCGTAGCGGAGTTGGACCGTGGCGACGGGGACTGCCTCGAGCTTGTAGAGGTTGTCGAACAGGGGCCAACGGCGCCAGGACTCAGGCACCATCCGCTGAATACCAGGGACGTCGCAGGCCGCCAGGTAGGTGTCGGCCTCGACCTTGAGATCACCGTCGGGGGTGCCGAGGGTCAAGCCGGTGACGCGGGTCTCGCCGGCGACCTCTTCAAACTGGACCTCGGTCACCCGGTGGCGCAGATGCAAGCGCGCGCCTCGCTCCTGGATGTACTCGAGGATCGGGCCGGTGAGCCAGCGGTGGGGCGAGCCCTTGAGCAGGTTGAGCTTGGAGGCCTCGGTTTTGGCCGCGAACATCATGAAGATGGTCAGCATGCAGCGGGCCGAGATCGCCTCGCAGTCGATGAAGCCCAGGGCGTAGGCGATCGGATTCCACATGCGGCGAATGCTCTGCTCGCTGCCGCCGTGGCCCAGGAACCACTGCTGGAAGCTGATGCGATCGAGGTCGCGAATCACCTTCATCGCCCCCTCGTAATCCACCAGACCGCGGACGATCGGGCTGGTGCCCAGGGCCAGGGCATTGCGCAGCTTGTCCAGCC
>NZ_JAFMFX010000033.1:0-19639 GCF_017855895.1 Vulcanococcus sp. CPBay_Sum15L08_68
GCCTGGTAGCGGGCCCTGGCATCCCGCAGGCTGACCAGCGAGGCCTGGACAGAGGTCTGACCGATCCGGACGTTGTCGTCGCTGTACTGGAGCTGGAAGTAGGCCTGAGAAGCCTGCAGACGCAGGTCGCGCAGGGCGATCAGATAGGTGTTCTTCGCCTGCTCAAACGCATCACGGGCCGCACTGACCTGGGGAACCCGCTGGGGATTGATCAGATCCCAGTTGAAGCCGAGGTTGGCCGTCGCCGCCCAACGGTTGGTCTGGGTGTTGCCGCCTTCGGTGGTTGAACCGATGGAGTTCAGATAGTTGTATTGACGGCCGTAGGTCCAAGACGGGAACTGGTTGCCCGTCGTGAAATCAAAGCTGGGGTACCAAGCGGCAATCGTCGCCCGCAGGTTGCTCTGGGCTTGGTCAACGCGGCTCGCGACCGCCTTGAGATTGGGGTTATTGACTTCCGCCAGGTTCTCCACGTCCTGGAGTGAGAGCGGGCGGAGCTCAACGATTTTGATTTGGTCGGTTTTATCCGGCAAAGCCAGAGTCGCCGGGGCCGCCAGTCGCTGAAGCGCTGGATCGAGCTTGGTGGCAGCCGGAGGAAGCACCGTCGGGTTGGACTTCGGGCGCTGGCCCTTGGTGCTGAACGCCGATGGCAAAGGCACCGGCGGGGGATCAATCAGCTCCAGCTTGGGGGCTGCCTGAGGAGCGGTTGCAGCCTCTTCAGCCGCTGCCGCGGCCAGCGGAGTGGCAAGGGACAGGGAGAAACCGGTGGCCGCAGCGATTGAGCGAAAAAAGCGGCCCACTCGAAATCCTTGGAAATAATTCTGCTGGAACTTTAATCAGCGGTTCGTTATTCGCCCAGGCAGGCGGCCACGATGTCGTCCGCCCCATGCACCAGGCGCACAGGGGACTTCAGTTGCGCCGCAACGGCCTCAAAGGGTTGGTCGTCTAAAAAGATCGGTTCACCCTGACGCAGCATTACAGCAGGCAACAGCAATTCATCACCCAGCTCCGCGCCCTCCAGGCCCTCGAGCAGGTCTGAACCGGTGAGCAATCCCGTTACGACCTGATCCTGACCCCAGTAGGGACTGGGCAGGCCCTTCAGCAGCACCTCCAAGCCTTCGACCTGGTTCAGACGGTCCACCGCCGGCTGCAGGGCCTCCGCCACCAACTGCCCCACCACCCAACTCACCCGCCTGGGGGCCGCCAGGGCAGCCGGCAGATCGCTGGTGGCCTCATCCATCGCCTCCAGAAACGAGCGAATGCTCCCCACCCCATTCCCCTCTTGGGGCAGGTCCTCGTAGTCGGCCCGATCCGGCAGGGGATAGCCCGCCATCAGATACCACTCATCCGAGAGCCAGGCGAAACGGCTACCGAAGCGCTCCCGGAATCCCTCCTGCAAGGCCTCCACCTGGGCGATCACCCGCTGGGCGCAGGACCGGTCCACCGGCACCAAGCCATCCCCATCGGGCCGATAACGGGTCAAGCCCACAGGAACCACAGCGGCAGAGAGCACCGCTGGCCACTCCCCACCGGCGAAATCCGAGAGATCCCTGAGGGTCTGCTCCAGGGCCTCGCCGTCGTTGCGGCCCGGGCAGACCACCACCTGGGCATGGATCTGCAGCTGCCGCTGCTGGAACCAAGCCAACTGCTCCAGCAGCAACGCCGCCCTGGGGTTCACCAGCAGCTGGGAGCGGAGCTCCGGGTTGGTGGCGTGCACCGAGACGAACAGGGGCGAGAGGCGCTGCTGCTCGATCCGCTCCCAATCGGCGGCCGAGAGGTTCGTCAGGGTGAGGTAGGAGCCGTAGAGAAAGCTCAGCCGGTAGTCGTCATCTTTGACGTAAAGACTGCGGCGATGGCCCGGGGGCTGCTGGTCGATGAAGCAAAAGGGGCAGGCGTTGTTGCACTGCTTCAGGCCATCGAACAGCGCCTCGGTGAAGGCCAGGCCGAGGCCCTCATCGGCATCCTTCTCCAGCTCCACCCGATGGACGCTGCCATCGGGGTCCTGCACCTCCAGGCAGAGCTCTTCCTCTCCGACCAAAAACTGCAGGTCAATCAGATCCCTGGGGCGCACCCCGTTGATGCTCAGCAGGCGGTCACCCGGTTGGATCCCCAACTCATCGCCAATGGAGTCCGGCTCGACGCGATCCACCACCGCGGGAGCGGGAAGCCTGACCTCTCCATTTGTCTCGGCGAGGACCACCCCGGCCGAAGGCTCATTCCACACAGGCCGCTACTGCACACCTGCCTTCAGTCTGAGACGCAGCTGGATCAGGCGACGCTGCGGGCGGCCCAAAGAATCACCCCCAGACCAAAAAAGACGCGGTAGCCGACGAACCACCAGGTGCTGTGGTTCTGCAGAAAACGCAGCAACCAGGCAATCGCCAGCCAAGACACCACCGCCGAAGAGGCAATGCCCACCAGCAGCGGCAGGGCCCCGCCGGCCGCTGGCTGTGAAAACGCATCCTTGAGCTCCACCAAACCGGCCAGGCTGATGGCCGGAATCCCGAGCAAGAAGGAAAAGCGAGCGGCTTCAGAACGCTTCCAGCCGTCAAACAACGCGGCCGTCAGGGTGCTGCCCGAGCGGGAGACCCCCGGGATCAGAGCCAAGGTTTGGGCCAGGCCCACCAGCCAGCCGTCCCGTAGCTCGACATCACCCAGAACGCGGCGACGGCTGCCCCAACGCTCCGCCAGCCCCAGCAGCAGGCCCATCACGATCGAGACGATCCCGATGGAGGTGAGGCTGCGCAGCGGGGACTGATCAAAGTCCGGAACAAAGAGCTTGATCCCCAGGCCCGCCACCAGGATCGGCAGGGTGCCCCAAAGAATCGCCTGCCCCAAGCGCGCCTCAGGGGTCTCCCAGCGCTGAGCACGCCAGGCCTGCCAGGAGGCCTGGATCACCTGTTTGAGGTCCTCGCGGAAGAAGCCAATCACCGCAGCGATGCTTCCCAGCTGGATCACCGCGGTCACCGCCACGCCGGGATCACCCCAGCCGAGCAGGACCGGCACCACCTTCAGGTGCGCCGTGCTGCTGATGGGCAAGAACTCCGTCAGGCCCTGCACCACACCGAGAACCAAAAAACGCCAACAGGCCTCCAAGACCCCCAGCGACTCAGTGGGGGGAAGGGTGGTCACGGCAGGGCAGCAAGGATCAGGCCAGACCCTATGCGCGGGGGGAGGCCTTGAGAAGCCGCGCACCCTTTAAGGTTGGATACCTTTCGTTACAGGCGTTGTGCTCGGGGTGCAGCCCAGCCTCACCACAGGGACGCTGACCCAGGCAACGCCAAGCCGTGGCTCCGAGGCAAAAGGCTGGGGGCTTTGGCTGTCGGGCTGCCTACTGGTGGCCCTGCCGGTCTTCCTTCAGGCCCCCTGGGTGCGCCTGGCACCCTTTTCTGCGGCGCTCTTCACGGCCCCCTTGCTGTTCCTGGGGATCGCCCTGTCGGAGCACCCCAACCAACGGTTGAGCAGCACCGGCAGCTTGCTGGTGGGCTTCAGCGGCAGCTGGCTTGGGGGGTGCCTGTTTTGGGGCTGGTGCCGCCTGCATCCCCTCTGGCATCTGCCCATTGAGGCCTTCGCCCTGCCCCTGGCCCTCGGGGGACTCGGCACCCGCTGGCGCCTCGCGGCCAGCTTCTACCTGGCCTCCTTGGTCGGAACCGCCGCCACCGACGGTGTGATGGCCGTGACCGGTGTGATGCGCCATTGGACCGAAGTGCTCAACGCACCCATCGATCAGGCCACCGCCCTGCTGCATCAGGCGGCCCTTGGGGTGCTGGAGCCCATGCCCCTGGGGGTCACCCTGCTGGCGGGCGTGGTGCTGTTGAACCTCTGCCGCCGTTATTGGCACCATCCCGATGGCGCCTGGAGAGTCGCCGCGGCCGCCATGGCGACAACCCTTGCGGTGGATGGACTTTTCCTCGCTGCAGCCCTCTGGTCACCCCACTGGAGTGGGCTGATCTGAAGAACTGCAAAAGCCTCAACGCAAGGGCACAGCCGCGAGGACCGCTGCTTGTAGGTTTGCAGGGCTGGCTGCCTAGCAGCCCTCTCCCTGTGGTTCCCGTTCAGACGGAGTTATCAATGAAACGGCTGGTTTCGTGGCTCATGAGTGGAGTGCTGATGGCCGGCCTGCTCCTCAGCCTGATCATCGCCCCCGCCGCTCAGGCCGACTCGCTGCGCAACGTCGCAGACGACAAGATTTCAGAGCGCGGCGACAAGATCGACCTGAACAACTGCTCGGTCCGTCGCTTCCAAGCCTTCCCTGGGATGTACCCCACCCTGGCCGGCAAGATCGTGCTGGGTGGCCCCTACAACAGTGTTGACGACCTGTTCAGCCTCGACCTGACCGATCGCCAGAAGGAACTGGTGGAGAAGTACAAGGGCAACTTCACCGTCACCCCGGCGTCCATCGCCCTCAACGAAGGCTTCGATCGGATCAACGACGGCCAATACCGTTGATTGCCTGAGCGTTTCAAGCGCTCAGCTGAGGTCTAGATTCCGCAGCCGGTGACCGCCGTCGGGCCATCCCGACGGCTTTTTTGTTGCCTCAGTCAGTCCTGGCCTGATGCCGTCCATTCCCTCCAATTGGGACGTAATCGTGGTGGGCGGGGGTGCCGCAGGCCTGATGGCAGCCCTCGAATTACCGGAGGGTCTCAGCGTCCTGCTGCTGAGCAAAGATCGCGCCCCCCGCTCGGCGAGTCGCTGGGCCCAGGGGGGCATTGCTGCGGTCACGCGACCTGAGGACAGCTTCGCGAGCCATCTGCAGGACACCCTCAAGGCGGGCGGGGATCTCTGCGATCGACCCGCGGTCGAGTTGCTCGTGCGCGAGGCGCCGGCCTGCGTCGAGCGGCTCCTGGAGCTGGGCATGGACTTCGACCGCCATGAAGGCGGACTGAGCACCACCCTGGAGGCCGCCCACAGCCACCGGCGGGTCCTGCATGCCCAGGACCGCACCGGTGGAGCACTGGTGGATGCCCTGGAGCGCAAGGTGCTGCAGCGGCCGGGCCTGCAGCGGATCCAGGGGGGCCTTGCGCTCCAGCTTTGGATCAGCGACGGCCACTGCCGCGGCCTGCAAGTGCTGGTGGACGGCACGGTGCAGTGGCTCCAATCCCGGGCGGTGGTGCTGGCCACCGGCGGGGCGGCGCACCTCTTCGCCAACACCACCAACCCCAAACAGGCCAGCGGCGACGGCATTGCCATGGCCTGGCGGGCCGGCGCGGCGGTCCGCGATCTCGAGTTTGTTCAGTTCCACCCCACGGCCTTGATGCTGCCGGGGGCCCCCCACTTCCTGATCTCAGAGGCGGTGCGCGGCGAGGGCGCGCGACTGGTCGACGACCAAGGGGAGAGCCCCGTCAGTCAGCTCAGCGGAGGAGATCTCGCGCCGCGGGATGCCGTCAGCCGGGCCCTGGTCCAGCGGATGCGGGAGCGGCAGACCCCTCACCTCTGGCTCGACCTGCGGCCCGTCGGGACCAGCAAGCTGGAGCGGCAGTTCCCGACGATCCTGGGGCGCTGCCGCGAGTTGGGCCTCGAACCCACCGAGGCCCCCATCCCCGTGGCACCAGCAGCGCACTACTGCATGGGGGGCCTGCGCACCGATGCCCGCTCAGCCACCACCATCCCTGGCCTCTACGCCGTTGGGGAGGTGGCCAGCAGCGGCGTCCATGGCGCCAACCGCCTGGCCAGCAATTCCCTGATGGAATGCCTGGTCTACGCCAGGCAACTGCGGGACATCGAGCTGTCCCCAGCCCCATCCGCCAGGCCAGAGCCCTTGCCTGGCAAGGCCATGACGGACCTTCCGCCCATCAGCCTCGAGGCGATCGAGCTGCAGACCGAGGAGCTGCGACGCCTCTGCTGGCGGCGGGCCGGTGTGGAGCGCAACGGACACGAACTGCTCGCGGGCTACCGGGCCTGCCAGCAGCTGGAGGGCGCGCTCAGCGGGCAACCCCTCCTGCAGGCCGTCCAAACACTGGGGCACGACCAAGCTCTGCAGCTGTCTCAAGAGCAGGTCCGTTGGCTGGCCAAGGCCCATGACCTCAAGCAACGGGCCACCGTGGCGGCCCTGCTGATGGAGTCAGCCCTCTTCAGAACCGAAAGTCGCGGCGGTCACTTCCGCGTCGACGCCCCAGCCAGGCAGCCCTTCTGGCGGCGCCACAGCGTGCAGCGAAAGGGGCTCAGCATCAGCACTGAGGCCCTGGCGGACTAACGCTTACTGAAGGGGCGGTCCGTTGTAGCCGCTGGCCTCGGCCAATTTGGCCAGGGGCTTAGCACCGGAATCGAGCTGGCCATTGATCTCCCAGGTGGGATAGCCCTCGATCTTCTTGGCCTCGCACAGCTCGCGCTGGCTATTGCGGCCATCGGGAGCGCACTCGATCACCGTCAGCTTTTCGGCGGCCTGGCGACCAAAGAGCTCCTTCTGCTCATGGCAGTGGGGGCACCAGTAGGCGGTGTAAACCTTCGCGCCACTGGCGGTCAGATGTTCCGCCAAGGCGATTTGTGCCGGCCCGCTTTCACTGCGCACCGGAGGGGAGACACCTGGAGCGGAATCCACCACCGGACGCCCCACGGAGGCCGCCCAACCCAAACCAATGACGCCCACCAACAGGGCCGTAATGACGCCGCTGAAGATCAGCTGACCGCGGTCCTCCCAATCACCACCAATCAGGCTGAGGACAAACAGCGCTGAACTCAGACCGGCCGAGAGGATGCAGAAGGGGCAGCAATCGCGGATGCCAAAGGCCATCACCCCCAGCAACACCGCGCTGAACACCGCCATGCCGGTGCTCAGAAGAAACAACCCCCACCAGCTGCGCTGGCCCAGGCTCACCCGCAACTCCCCTTGCAGCACGAGGGGAACGACGGCCATCAACAGGACCGCGCCGTAGCCCAACAGTCCAAAGAGGGCCAGGGGCTGTCCAAACAGCGAACCCCAAGCACTGGAGAGCACCTTCTCGCAGCCATTGCAGCCAAACAGGCCGGTCGAGCTGCAGCTGAGATTGCCGATCAAGCCCCACTTGCTCAGGGTGATCGAGCCGGTGTCAATCACACCGATGGTGGCCAGAACGGCCATCACGACCCGCACCCAACGCTTGCCGCCATCGCCGCGCCGGCGCTGGCTTCCAAGACGTTCACTCAGGCGCGATGAACTCACGGCGCAGGACTCCTGACGTTGGAGGAATTGTGGCAGGGATCCTGATCAGTAGGGTTAGGGATTGGCCAGCGAGCGGCCGACCTTCTTGAGCTCCTCCATGACCGATAGCGCCCGACCAAATACTGGAAAAACGGTGGCGTTCGCGCATCTCGGCTGCGAGAAGAACCGCGTCGACACCGAGCACATGCTCGGCCTGCTGGCGGAGGCCGGCTACGGGGTCAGCGCCGATGAAGCCGACGCCAACGTCGTGGTCGTCAACACCTGCAGCTTCATTCAGGACGCCCGGGAAGAGTCCGTTCGCACCCTGGTGGAACTGGCCGAGCAGGGCAAGGAGTTGATCATTGCCGGCTGCCTCGCCCAGCACTTCCAAGAGGAACTGCTCGAGAGCCTGCCGGAAGCCAAGGCCATCGTTGGCACCGGCGACTACCAACACATCGTCAGCGTGCTCGAGCGGGTCGAAGCCGGCGAGCGGGTGAATCAGGTCAGCGCCAACCCGACCTTCGTGGGCGACGAGAACCTGCCCCGCTACCGGACCACCAGCGAGGCGGTGGCCTACCTGAAGGTGGCCGAGGGCTGCGACTACCGCTGCGCCTTCTGCATCATTCCCCACCTGCGCGGCGACCAGCGCTCCCGCACGATCGAGAGCATCGTTGCCGAGGCGCGCCAACTGGCAGCCCAGGGCGTGCAGGAGTTGGTCCTGATCAGCCAGATCACGACGAATTACGGCCTTGATCTCGCCGGCAAGCCCCAGTTAGCCGAGCTACTGCGCGCCCTCGGCGAGGTGGAGATTCCCTGGATCCGCGTGCACTACGCCTACCCCACGGGGCTCACCCCTGAGGTGCTGGCGGCCTACCGGGACGTCCCCAACGTCCTGCCCTATCTGGATCTACCGCTGCAGCACAGCCACCCGGATGTCCTGCGGGCGATGAATCGCCCCTGGCAGGCCGATGTCACCAACGGTGTGCTCGCGCGCATTCGCGAGCAACTCCCGGACGCCGTGCTGCGCACCACCTTCATCGTCGGCTACCCGGGCGAAACCGAAGAGCAGTTCCAGCACCTCCTGGATTTCGTGGCCGAGCAACGCTTCGACCATGTGGGGGTCTTCACCTTCTCGCCCGAGGAGGGAACCCCCGCGGCCGAGCTGCCCAACCAGGTGCCCGCGGAGATCGCCGCTGAGCGCAAGGACCGCCTGATGGCACTGCAACAGCCCATCGCCGCCGAGCGCAACGCCGCTTGGGTGGGGCGGATCGTGGATGTCCTGATCGAACAGGAGAACCCCAGCAGCGGCGAAATGATTGGTCGCTGCGCCCGCTTTGCCCCCGAAGTCGATGGCGAAGTGCGGGTGATGCCCGGTGAAGGCGGGCTCTGCGCTGCCCCCGGAACGATGGTCCCGGTGCGCATCACCGCCGCGGACACCTACGACCTGATTGGTGAGGTGGTGGGAGCCAAGGCCATGGTCCAAGACGCCCTCTCGATGCAGCGGGCTCAGTCTTGATTCAACAGGGACTGAAGCGTCTGCAAGGACGCCTCACGCGGCATCAACGCACCACGTTTTTACTGGCCTCAGGGATCAGCACCGCCGGCTCCTTTGCCGGGCTGACCGCCAAAGGCTGGTTGCTGATGGAGGGTGCCGGCAACCCGTTTCTGTTGGCGCTCAACTTCGCCGTCCTGACCCTGCCGACCCTGGTCATCAGCGGCCCGGCCGGGGTACTCACCGATCGACTCGGCAGTGAGCGGGTCCTGATCCGCGCCCAATGGGCCCTGCTCGCCGCAGCGGTGCTCGGTGCCATCGCCATTCCCTTAACGGTGGGTCCCAAGCAGGACCTGCTGCTTCTGCTCAGCACCCTGGGCATTGGAATTGCGAGCACCTACGAACTGACGGCCCGCAACAAATACGTCGCCCTGCTGGTGGACGAGCCCGAACAACTCGGTCCCTACCTCGCCAGCTTCTCGGTGATCTTCAACGTCGGCAAATTGGTCGGACCGCCCCTGGGGGGACTGCTGCTGGCGGCCACCGGACCCACCCTGGCCCTCAGCCTGGATGCGGCCACCTATCTCTTCCCGATCCTCACCCTGCTCTGGCTGATGGCACCCCATCGCGAGCGGGAACGCCGCAGTCAGGGCGGCCAAGCGGCCAACCTGCTCACGGCCTGGCGCGAGTGCGGCGCCAGCCTGCGCCACGTCCTCAGCTTCACCGCCGCGGCCTGCCTAGTGGGCTTCTTCCACCCTGGGCTGGCGCCACTGATGGCCCTTGAGCTCCTGGGACCAAGCCCAATGGCCCTGGGGCTGTTCACCAGCGTTCTGGCCTGCGGCAGCATCTGCGGCGGGGTCCTACTGCAGCGCAACGCCGCTGCAATCAGCGCGCGCCCGGGTTGGCTACTGGGTAGCACCACCCTGCTGACGGCACTGGCCCAACTGGGGCTAGCGCAGCAAGGGGCACTCGCCTGGGGCTTGGCCATGGCCTTCCTGATCGGAGCCGGCACCGCAAGCCTTCTGGCGGGGACCAATCTGATCATCCAAGTGCATGCTCCCCAGGTGCTCCGGGGACGAATGGCAGGCCTTGGTCAGATTGCCTTTTTGGGGGGTGGAGGACTCAGTGGTCTTGCGGCAGCGCTTCTCACGGAAACGCTGCCTGGAGGCCTCTGGAGCTGCCTGGCCGTGCTTGGCAGCCTTGGGGCTGCCCTTGGGGTCTGGGAGCTCCTGCGGAACCGCAGGATGCGGCTCAGACCAGCTTGATGCCGCGCAGCACGAAGGAGATGGCTGCAGCCGCCACCAAACCGCCGCCGACCAGTGCGAGATAGATCACGGGGCCCATGGTTCGGTGCGTTCAACTGTGCGCTATTAGAGCAGAAACCAGCCCGCCCCCTGGTCACTCGGCCTAGGCTGGTCGCCAACTCATCGGATGTCCCCTAGGGGGCAGCCGTTCCACGCATCTCACTGGAGACCACCGAACGGCATGAACACTCTGTTCATCTACCCCGAGTTTCCCAAGACCTTTTGGAGCTACGAGAAAATTCTCGAGCTCGTGAACCGCAAGGTTCTGCTGCCACCCCTGGGGATGGTGACGGTGGCGGCGCTGCTGCCCCAGCACTGGCCCATGAAGCTGGTGGACCGCAACGTTGAAGAGGTCAGCGAGGCCGACTGGGACTGGGCTGAGCTGGTGGTCATCTCCGGGATGATCGTGCAGAAGGCCGACATGGCCGCGCAGATCGCCAAGGCCAAAGAGCGGGGTCTGCCTGTCGCCGTCGGCGGCCCCTTCGCGAGCTCCACCCCTGACGCGCCGGAACTGGGCCTGGCGGATTTCAAGGTGCTCGATGAGGGTGAAATCACCCTGCCGATGTTCATCGAGGCGATCGAGAAGGGTGAAGCCGGCGGACGCTTCAGTGCCAACGGCGAAAAGCCGGACGTCACGAGCACACCGGTGCCGCGCTTTGACCTACTGAAGCTCGACGCCTACGACTCGATGAGCGTGCAGTTCTCCAGGGGCTGCCCGTTCCAGTGCGAGTTCTGCGACATCATCGTTCTCTATGGCCGTAAGCCCAGGACCAAGACCCCTGAGCAGCTGATCGCCGAACTCCAGTCCCTCTACGACCTGGGCTGGCGGCGCTCGATCTTCCTGGTGGATGACAACTTCATCGGCAACAAGCGCAACGCCAAGTTGCTGCTCCCGGCCCTGAAGCAATGGCAGATCGAGCGGGGCTACCCCTTCAGCTTTGCCACCGAAGCCTCCGTTGACCTGGCGGCGGATGAAGAGCTGATGCAGATGATGGCCGAGTGCCGCTTCGACTCGGTCTTCCTTGGCATTGAGACCCCCGATGAGGCCAGCCTCTCGGTGGCCGGCAAACACCAAAACACCCGCAGCTCCCTCGAGGAAGCCGTCGACCGGATCAACTCCTACGGCCTGCGGGTCATGGCCGGATTCATCATCGGTTTCGACGGCGAGAAGACCGGAGCCGGCGATCGGATCGTCGAGTTCGTGACCCGCACCGGGATTCCCGCCGCAATGATGGGGATGCTTCAGGCCCTACCCAACACCGGGCTCTGGCACCGGCTGGAGAAGGAAGGCCGGCTGATCCAAGAGAAGGCCGACGCCAAGGGGGTCAACCAGACCAACCTGCTGAACTTCGTGCCCACCCGGCCGATTCGCGACATCGCCAACGAGTACGTCGACGCCTTCTGTCGCCTCTATGAGCCCCACGCCTACATCGACCGGGTCAAGCACTACTACCTGAAGATGGGCAAGCCGCGCTGGCAGGAATTCGTGCCCGCCACCTTTGGCAAAGCCACCCTGCCCGCCTGGACCGATGTGCGCGCCCTGTTGATCGTGCTCTGGCGTCAGGGCGTGAAGCGCAACACTCGCCTGCGCTTCTGGCGGTCCCTGCTGGAGGTCGCCCAGAAGAACCCTGCGGTGCTCGAGCAGTTCCTGGTGGTGCTCGCCCACAACGAACACTTCATGGAGTACCGCGCGGTGGTCACCCAGGAGATCCAAGAGCAGTTGGCCGCCCTGCCGCCAGAGCCCCCCAACAGCCCTTCGACGCCAACGCGGGAACTGCAGCCGGCCTAGTCCTGGATGTAGGTGTCGCCGCTCTCGAGAGCCTGCTCCGCCTTCTGCAATTCACGGCCCAGATAAAGGGCGTGATCCAGGCAACTCAAGGGATGGGGGCCCTCCCCTTCCGTCAGCGCCATGCCCAACTCCTTGGCGCTGCGGCCGCGATAGACCGCCACGGCAGCGCGGGGGCCCGCGCCTTTGCAGCTGATCACCTCACCGGTGTCGGGATCGGTGGCTAGCCCCCGGTCATCAATCGCATTGCTGTAGTGCTCCGCGATCAACTCGCCCGCCTCGCGGTCGATCTTGATCAGGAAATAACCGGCGGGATCCAGGGCGATGAAGCGCTGGGAGAGCCCCTCATCGAGGCTGCGGCGCTGCTCTAGCGAAAACGGGCTCATGGGCGGATGCTACGCAGCGGAATCCGTCAGGGATCGCGTCGCCCCCGTGAAGGGGAGCTCGGCATTCACAGCCTCAATCTGACTGAGCTGCTCGCGATTGGCCTCCGGCAACCAGCGCCGGGCGATGGCATCAAAGGGTTCGTGGTACCAGCGGTGCAGGGAGGCATGGGAGCGGGCGACAAAGCCGCGGCGGCGCTTGTGACTGCCGCCGGCGCCAGGGTCAAAACGCTGAATGCCGCGCTCAATGGCCCACTGGATCGGGGCGTAGTAACAGACCTCGAAATGGAGGTTGTCGATCTCCTCGTCACTGCCCCAGTAGCGGCCCCATAGGTGCTGGCCGGTGTGCACGCAGAGGGACATCGCCACCGGATCGTGGGGATCGCCCCGATGGGCGCTGAACAGCACCAGGTGTTCCCGCAGCTCCGCCGCCGCCTCATCAAAGAAGGCTTCTGTGAGGTATTTGCTCCCCCAAGGCCCCCAACGGGCGCAGTGCTGGGCATAGAAGTGGTGCATCCGCTCGAGCATCGCGGCCGGCAGCTCCTCCCCCGCCAAGGCCGTCACCGTGATCCCGGCGCGCTCCACGGCCTTGCGCTCGCGCTTGATGTTGCGCCGTTGGTTGGCGTTGAAGCTCGCGAGGTAGTCATCGAAGCAGCCATAGCTCTGGTTGCTCCACAGGCTCTGCTGGTTCAGCCAAGTGGCGCAGCCCGCCGACTCCGCCAGGGCCTGCCACTGGGGATCGGCATAGAGAAAGTTGCAGCTGAAGATCTGGTTCTCGGCGCAGAAACGATCAATGCACTGCATCAACAGGGCGGTGACCTGCTGGGCGTCCTCGCCGGCGGCGGTGAAAAAGCGATAGCCCACCACGGGGCTTAAGGGGCTCATGCCCAGCAACTTCGGGTAGTAGCGCTGGCCCAGCTGGGCGGCCAATTCCGCAAAGGACTGATCGAAGACGAACTCGCCGTAGCTGTGGCCCTTGAGGTACAGCGGAGCGACGGCGATCAGCTGCTCCCCGCGCCAGAGGCTCAGGTGACAGGGCTGCCAACCCTGGCGAGGCGCGACACTTCCGGAGCGCTCCAGGCCAGCCAGCCAGCGCCAGGAGTAGAAGGGGAGCCCAGCCGCCTCCGTGAGGGCCTGCCAATGCGCCTCGGGGATCTCTTCAATCGAACGGTGCCAGCGAACAGTGAGCTCGGCCATCAGCTCAGAACCAGGGGGCGGGCAGCGGGCAGAACGCTAACGGCTACGGCCCTGACCATCGGCGCCCTCAGCGCACCCAGCCAAGCCGGATTGCTCAGCCCCGTGCTCAACCTGATGCGCCCGCAGGTCGAAGCCAAGATCAGCGAGGCCTGCCTGCGCTGGAGTGCCATGGGCAACAGAAGCCTGATCGAGCGGCTCACCCCCGCCTGCCAGGCCCTGGCCGCCCCCACCAGCCGCTGCCTCGTGGCTGAAACCCAATCCAGCGGCCGCAGCCTGGGGGTGATCAGCGAGTTGCTCGCCGGACGCTTTGGCGATGACCTCGAGGTGGTGGTCAAGCGCTGCGCGGGACGGATGCTGGGGCTCTCGCCGGAGACCTTTGGCAAGCTGCCGCTGCGGGACCTGGCCGAGCGCTTCAACAGCCTCAAGGCTCAGGCGCGCCGGTAGCGCACAAGCAGCTCGTCGCCGCCCAAGCAGCGCTGCTCCTGGAGCGTCCAGGCACTGGCCTCCAGGGCCCCATCGGACTGAACCCAGGCATGGGGTCCTCCCAGCAGTTGAGGCACCAGGGTCAACTGCAACTCATCCACCAGTCCCTGGGCCAGCAGCTGCGTGGCCAACTCAGCGCCCCCCAAGACAAGCAGGCGCTCCAAACCAGCGGCGGCCAAGGCCGCCAAGGTTGCCGGCCAGTTCTGCAGCGGCAAGGACCTGTCAAAACCTGAGGGGGCCGCCTCCCCTGGGCCCAGAAGCCAGCGCTGCAGGGGCTGCTGGAACAGGCGCAGGTCTGGATCCCAGGTGCGCTGGCGACTCACCACCAGGGCGGCGGGTTGGGGCGGGCGCCCCTGCTGCTGACGCTGCTCCAGCAGGTCGGCATCGCGGATCAGGCAGGTGCAGCCGTGTTGGCGGATGGTCCTGCCGCCGACCAGGGCACCATCAGCCCAAGCCAGGGCCTCCTCCAGGACGCGGCGGTCTCCCGTTCCTCCGAGTTGGGCCGCACCACCAGCGGCGGGGGCGAGCCGGCCGTCCAGGCTGATCGCCAGAACCAGCCGAAGCTCAGGCGCCGGCAAGGGCTTCGAGGGCCTGGGGGTTCATGCCCAGCTGGGGCACCTCTGCGAACACCTCAGCGGCGTTGTTCGGGCTCTCCTGAAGACGGATCTTGTGGAGCGAAGCCCCCAGGGCCGCCACGGGGGCCTGGAGCAGATCGGCGATATGCAGCGCGATGTTCTCCGCCGTGGGAACCGTGCTGGAGAAGTGCTCGACGTCCTTGTTCAAGAAGGTGTGGTCAAAGGGCTCCACCACCAGCTCATCCACCGCTGACTGCAGGGCCGAGAGGTCGCAGACCATGCCGGTGCGGGGGTCAATGGCACCCCGAACGGTGATGTCCAGCAGATAGTTGTGGCCGTGGCCATGGGGCCGGGCGCACTTGCCGTAGATCGCGGTGTTCTCCTCGAAGCTCAGCTCCGGTCGGGCCAGGCGGTGGGCCGCCGCGAAGTGGGTGCGGATCGTCAGGAAGGCTTCCATGGAATCGCCGAGCACATCGGCCCAGAGCTTGTCGGTTTCGTAAAGACGGAGCCCCATCAGGGGCAGGTGGGGCGCCAGGCGCTTCCAGATGGCCAGAACCAGGGCCTCGGTGGTGGGCAGGATCCCCTCGGGACGGCTCAGATCGAATTCCGGCCAGGCCTCGTTCAGGCTGCGGAAGTCGAGCTGGGCGGTGACCTGCTCGCGGATGGCGTGCTTCACGTCCGAGAGGTTGAGCACCATGCCGTTGGCATCGAGCCCGCCACCCATGGCGACGATCAACTCATAGTTGTGGCCGTGGCCCGGGGCCAGGCTGCAGGGCCCGAACTGGGCGGCGTTCTGCTCCGGGCTGAGCTCAGGCAGCCAATAGCGATGGCTGGAGCTGAAGGTGGCCCGGCGCGTGATCACGCAGGGCCGGCCCTGACCGTGGGGGGCAGAGGAGACGACGGACACCGGGCTCGCCGGAGGCGCCGCCATCACTGGCGGAGTCATGACAGCGAGTAACGGTTGGTCGCATCTTAAGAATGTTGGTGCTTGCGATGGCGAACCGATGGAGGACACCCGAGTCCAGCTGCGGCAGCGACTGGAGGGCCTGAACCTCTATCTGGTGGGGATGATGGGCAGCGGCAAAAGCAGCGTGGGCCGGCACCTCGCCGAGGCCCTGGACTACCGCTTCCTGGACGCCGACACCAGCCTGGAACAGGTGGCGGGGCGCTCGATTCCCGAGATTTTCGCCAGCGAGGGCGAGGCCGGCTTTCGCGCCCTGGAGTCGGCGGTGCTCAACCAAATCGCCTCCTGGCATTCCCTCGTGGTGGCAACCGGCGGCGGTGTCGTGACCCAGCCGGCCAACTGGGGCGAGCTGCACCAAGGGGTCGTGATCTGGCTGGATGCCCCCGACGCGATCCTGCTGGCGCGCCTCGAGGCCGACCCGACTCCCCGGCCCCTGATGGAAGCGGAGGACCGCGCCGAACGCCTCGCCACCTTGATGGCCGAGCGCCGCCCCCTCTACGCCCAGGCCGACCTCCAGATCCTTCAGGACGGACGCCCGGCCGAGCAGGTGGCCCAGCAAATCCTTGAGGCGCTGCCCTCGATCATCAAGGAGCGCACGGCGCCACCCCTGGGTCAACTGCAGGTCACCAGTGATGCCGGAGAGGTGGGGACCTCAATTAATTAGACGCCCCAGGTGGCTCCAGGCGGATCGCAAACCACTGCACCGTGATCCCCGGCTGGAGCTCCAACTCACAGGCCGTCTCCAGCAGCCGCTGGGCCTGATCCGTCGTCGAGCCCAGGCCTGAGAGGTCCTCGGGAATGGCCTCGAGGGAGTGCAGTTGGCGCTCCAACCAAGCCAAGGTCTCCTCGGCTGTGAGCAGTTGCTGGGGGGCCCCTGGCTCCAGCACCACGTAGTGATCCAGCTCGCGGATCAGGGGATCGGACATCGGGCCGTCCAGGCGGCAGGATCACAGGCAGCCTGCCACGTGCCCAGCGATGCCGCTCGCCCTGATCCTGCTGGTGCTGCTGAGCGGAAGCCTCCCCGCCGTGGCGGCCTCAACCCTGGAACAACGCCTGGAGAACTGGCCGCAGTGGAGCCTGCCGGCGCCGCTGCCGCGGCCTGGGCGACGCGATCTGATCTACCCCGCCTGGTTTGAAGGGGACTGGAGCGCCACCAGCCGCGATCTCAGCGGCGCGGAGCCTGAGATTCAGTACGCCGTGCGCTTCGTCAAAGATGACGCCGGGCGGATCGTTGGCGATCGCGCCTTCAATGCCGGGTCCGTCGGTCGCGCCCTGCTGGGCGATCAGCTGCAGCGGGTTCGCAACGATCCGCAGAACCCCAACCGTCAATTGGCGGATTTGAGCGGGGATCAGTCGCTGGAGTCCACCGTCATCGGCCGCCGCAGCGAGCAGCAACCCCAGGAGCAGTTTCTGGCGGATGAACTCAGCCTGCAGGTGCTGCATGGCCCCGGCGACCCGCGGGTCAGCCAAGTGGAGACCCTCAGCCGCTACGCCCGGATCGATGCCGATCGCATCGAAGCCAGGCAATGGCAGGTCAGCTACGGCTCCCCCGCCGATGGCCTCCGGGCCGAGGCCCAGCGCAGCTGGAGTGGAACGCTGCTGCTCGAGCGCCAGCCCTAGGGACGTCCCAGCTGCAGGCCGAGGCGATCGCGCCAGAGCCAGAGGGATTCCAGACGGGGATCGTCGGCCAGCCCCGCCACCCCGCGTCCCGCCAGGGGGCTCCCGGCGGAGCTGGGGAACTTGATCAAGGACAGCTGGGCGATCACGGCCAGATCCGCCAGGCTCAGCTGATCACCCACCAGGTAGGGCTGGGCCTGCACCAGGGCCGTGAGCTGCTCAAGGCTGCTGCGCAGTTGCTGCAGCACCTGCTGATCGAGCACCTGACCCACACCGCTCAGCACCCCGCCCGGCAGGGCACCCACCAAGGAACGCAAGGGCGACGGGGTGGCCTCCGGCAGCAGGCCATCGCGGAGCACCGGATCGCTGGCGGCGGCCTGCACCAGGGCCATGCGCGCACCTGCCGCGAGGGCCGTGTCGGCCCAGTCCTCCAGCAGCATCACCTGGGCCCGCTGGGCCGGATCACTGGGCAGCAGCGCCGGATCAGGGTGCTTCTGCTCCAGGTGCAGGGCGATGGCCGTGGAATCGGCAATCACCTCACTGCCATCCACCAGGACCGGCACCTGGCGCTGCCCCGAGAGCCGGTAGAGGTCCACCTGACCCACACCGGGCGTGACCTCAATGGGGGTGAAGCTCAGCTGCTTGAAGGCGAGCACCAAACGGACCTTCTCGCAGAAGGCGGAATGGCGGAACTGATGGAGCTCCAGCATCAATCGATCGGATCGCGCGGCAGCGAGTGCCCCTTTGGCGGCAGAGTAGCCAGCACTCTTTGATCAGCGCCCCAGCCCCCATGCGGGACTTTTTTCTGAACGTCACGCGCTACCCGCGCTATCTGATCGCGTTCGGGCTTGGCGTCGCCAACTCCGTCCTGGAACCCCTGGCCCAGCGCCGCAGCAATCCCGTCACCGCCGTCGCCCTGATCGGCGCCCTGGTGAGCGGTCTGCTGAGCCTGACCCTGATCCTGCGTGCCATGGTGACTCCAGAGGTCATCGCATAGCCATGGCGCAAGGTCGTCGCGTAGAACGCGTGGCCGCTCTGATCCGGCGGGAGGTCAGTGAACTCCTCGTCACCGGCATCAAGGACGAGCGGGTCAGCCTGGGGATGGTGAGCATCACCAATGTGGATGTCGCCGGCGATCTCCAGCACTGCAAGATTTTTGTCAGCGTCTACGGCAGCGCCGAGGTGCAGCAGCAAGCCCTCGAGGGCCTGCGCTCGGCTTCGAACTACGTCAAAGGGGAGCTCGGCCGTCGCCTGAACATGCGCCGCACCCCCGAGGTGATCTTCCAGTTGGATCGCGGCATCGAAAAGGGCACCTCGGTGCTCGGTCTGCTCAACCAACTCGAGGAGAAGCGCCAAGAGCGTGGCGAGGTTCCTGAAGGCACCGGCCAACAGGAGGATGGAGGCTTCTGAGCTCCGGCGGCAGCTGGCGAGCCTGCTGGTGGTTCGCGGCAGCGGCCATGCCCGGGACCATCAACGCCGCTATCCCCGCTGGGAGCTGAGCAACGCAGAGCTGCGCCAACTCCTGGGTGAAGGCGTTGGCGGGGTGATCCTGCTGGGGGGCAGCGCCGAAGAGCTGCGGCTGCGCTGTGAGCAACTCCAAAGCTGGGCCGCAAAACCCCTGCTGCTCTGCGCCGATGTGGAGGAGGGTGTCGGCCAGCGCTTTGAAGGCGCCAGTTGGCTCGCTCCCCCCCTGGCCCTGGGTGCGCTGCATCAGCGGGAACCGCAACGGGCCGAGGCCCTGGCCGAGGGCTACGGCCGCTGCACCGGCCGGCAGGCGCGACTGCTGGGGTTGAACTGGGTCCTGGGGCCGGTCTGCGACGTCAACAACAACCCAAGCAACCCGGTCATCAACGTGCGGGCCTGGGGGGAAACAGCGCGCACGGCCGGGGCCCTGGCGGCGGCGTTTGTGCGGGGCTGCCAGGGCGAAGGGGTACTGGCCTGCGCCAAGCACTTCCCCGGCCATGGCGACACCAGCTGCGACTCCCACCTGGAATTACCCGAGCTGCCCCACGACCGAGGGCGGCTGGATCAGATCGAACTCCCGCCGTTTCAACAGGCGATTGCCGCTGGGGTCGCCTCGGTCATGACCGCCCACCTGCGCCTGCCGGCCCTGGACCCCAAGCGCCCGGCCACCTTGTCCAAGGCCGTCCTGACTCAGCTGCTGCGGGGGGACCTGGGCTTCCAAGGCCTGGTGGTGACCGACGCGCTGGTGATGGAGGCGATCAGCCAGCACCACGGCAGCGCCGAAGCGGCCGTTCTGGCCTTTGAAGCGGGGGCTGATCTGATCCTGATGCCCGCCAATGCCCAGGAGGCGCTCAATGGACTGGTGGACGCGGTCCAGAGCGGCCGGATCAGCCAAGCGCGCGTGGACGCCAGCCTCCAGCGACGCCGGGAGGCCCTGGCGCGCTGCTCGCCTGCCCAGGAACCGCTGGAGCAGCTGATCAGCCCGGACGAGCGGCAGCTGAGCGCTGAACTGCTCGCCCTCAGCCTGATTCGCCAAGGACCGGGCCAGCTGCCTCCTGGACCGGGTCTGAACCTGATCCGGCTGGACAACCAACTCAACGCGCCGCAGCTGCCCCTGGTGGCCCCGGCCCTGCTGCGGCCCGCCGCCCTTGGCTATGAGGCACGGCTGATCGACGCCCGCAGCCCCAGCCCCTGGGGCCCAGACCCCGAGGCACCCCTGGCCTTGGATCGCCTGCCGGACGGGCCGGTCCTGCTGCAACT
>NZ_JAFMFX010000097.1:0-4362 GCF_017855895.1 Vulcanococcus sp. CPBay_Sum15L08_68
ATCAGCGAGACTGGCGCCCACGACGAACTTCTCCGGCGTTTCCATGGTTGCAAGTGGTACAGCCGCTCGGGCCTTCCCCCTTGCCGCCATCACCGGCCACGGAACCCTGAAGCTGGCCCTGCTCTTGGCAGCCGTCGACCCCGGCCTGGGCGGTGTGGTGATCGCCGGCGGGCGCGGCACTGGCAAATCCGTTCTGGCGCGGGGTCTGCATGCCCTGCTGCCGCCGATCGACGTCCTCGATGTCGGCGGCCATGGCCTCAACACCGACCCCCAGGCACCGGAAGACTGGGATGCGCCGACGCGGGCGCGGCTGACGGAACTCGGGGCGGACCCCACCGGCGCCGACAAGCAAGCCCTGCTGCCCACCAAGGTCATCCCGGCCCCCTTTGTGCAGGTGCCCCTGGGCATCACCGAAGACCGCCTGGTGGGCTCGGTCGATGTCACGGCATCACTCGCCAGCGGTGAAGCGGTCTTTCAGCCCGGTCTGCTAGCTGAGGCCCACCGCGGCGTGCTCTACGTCGATGAGCTGAACCTGCTCGATGACAACGTCACCAACCTGCTGCTGGCCGCCATTGGCAGCGGTGAGAACCGGGTCGAGCGGGAGGGCCTGAGCCTCTCGCACCCCTGCCGCTGCCTGCTGATCGCCACCTACAACCCCGAAGAGGGGGCCATCCGCGATCACCTGCTGGATCGCTTCGCCATTGCCCTCTCGGCCAACCAGGTCCTGGAGCTCGATCAACGGGTCGAGATCACCCGCAGTGCCATCGGCCACGCCGAATCCAGCGAAGCCTTCCGCCAGCGCTGGCAAGAGGAAACCGACGCCCTCTCCACCCAGCTGCTGCTGGCGCGCCAATGGCTACCCGATGTCCAGATCACGCGGGAGCAAATCGCCTATCTGGTGAACGAAGCCCTGCGCGGCGGCGTCGAAGGCCACCGCAGCGAGCTCTATGCCGTGCGGGTTGCCCGCGCCCATGCCGCCCTGAGCGGCCGTGACCGGGTGGAAGCCGAGGACCTGCAGGTCGCCGTGCGCCTGGTGATCGCACCGCGGGCCATGCAACTGCCGCCCCAGGATCCCGACCAACAGATGGAGCCCCCTCCGCCGCCACCCCCGCCGCAGGGCGAGGACAACCAAGAGCAAGAGCCGGAGGAGCCCGAGGACAACGAGAACGAGAAAGAAGACGAACAGGACGAAGAAGACACCCCGGAAGATCAAGCTCCGCCTTCGATCCCCGAGGAGTTCATGCTCGATCCCGAGGCGATCGCGATCGATCCGGATCTGCTGCTCTTCAACGCCGGCAAGGCCAAGAGCGGCGGCAGCGGCAGCCGGGCGGTGGTCTTCAGCGACTCCCGCGGCCGCTACGTCAAACCGATGCTCCCCCGGGGCCCGGTCAAGCGCATTGCCGTCGACGCCACCCTGCGGGCCGCAGCGCCCTACCAAAAAACCCGGCGTGAGCGGGAACCGCACCGCAAGGTTGTGGTGGAGGACGGGGACCTGCGGGCCAAGCAACTGCAGCGCAAGGCCGGTGCCCTGGTGATCTTCCTGGTGGATGCCAGTGGATCGATGGCCCTCAACCGGATGCAAAGCGCCAAGGGCGCCGTGATTCGCCTACTGACCGAGGCCTACGAGAACCGCGACGAAGTGGCGCTGATCCCCTTCCGCGGCGAGGCCGCCGAAGTGCTGCTGCCCCCGACCCGCTCGATCACCGCCGCACGGCGGCGGCTGGAGTCCATGCCCTGCGGCGGTGGCTCGCCCCTGGCCCATGGCCTCTCCCAGGCTGCTCGGGTGGGTGCCAACGCCATGGCCACCGGGGAACTGGGCCAGGTCGTGGTTGTCGCCATCACCGATGGCCGGGGCAACGTTCCCCTCAGCCGCTCCCTCGGTCAGCCCCAGTTGGAGGGGGAAGAGCCCGTGGATCTCAAGGAAGAGGTCAAGCAGGTGGCCAGCAAGTACCGCTCCCTGGGCATCAAGCTGCTGGTGATCGACACCGAGCGCAAGTTCATCGGCAGCGGCATGGGCAAGGACCTGGCCGACTCCGCCGGCGGCAAGTATGTCCAACTGCCCAAGGCCAGCGATCAGGCGATTGCCGCGATCGCGATGGAGGCCATCAGCGGGGTCTGATCAGCGTTTGGCTTCGGTCTTCTCGGGATAGACCTCATCGAAGAAGGCCCCCAGGCCAATCGCCACGCTGCGCAGGCCATCCATGAAGCGCTTGTCGGAGGTGAGCTTGTTGATGTCACCTCCCACGCGATCCAGGGTTGCGGTGAGGTCCTCCAGGTTGGCGACTGTGCCCTTGAGCTCGCTCAGGGTCTTGGGGTTATCCAGAACCCGCACGAAGTTGAGGATATGGGCCGTGGAATCGTTGAGGTTGTTGATCGTGGGTTGGACGGAACGGACCGCGGTTCGTAGATCTCCGATCAAGACCTGACCGTCCTCCATGAATTCGGTGGCTTCCTTGGCCGTGGTTTCGATGCTGCTGATCGTGGTGGCGAGCTTGGGAATCAGCTTTTCCTTCTCCGCCTGATCCAGCAACTGCTGCAGCGTGGCCGTCACCTGGCTCAAGGTCGCCGCGCTCTTGCCCTGAATCACTGAGCCATTGCAGACCGTCAAAGCGCGGTTGCAGTTGATCGCTTTAGGCCCAGGGGTCCCCTTCGGCAGTGGTTTGATCGGCGCCGTGAGAGCCACCACCGCATCCCCGCCGAGCAGCGAAGCCGCCTCCACCCGTGCATCCAAGGGTTGAGGAAGCTGAAGGTTGGGTTGATTGATATCGATCTGCACTTCCACAGCCGTGGCCGTGGCGGTGACCTCCTGAACATGACCGACGGTGACCCCGCGATAGGTCACCGCCGAGCGGGGGGCCAATCCGGCGGCATCCGCAAAGTTGGCCTGGAAGCGCCAGGTGCGATTGCTCACCGAGACCCCTTTGAGCCAGAGCCAAAACAAACCAGCCGAGCTCACTGCCGCCAGCAGCGTGAAGCCGACGATCGCTTCTTTCACACTGCGGCGCATGGGGTCTAGAGCTCCGCGGGTTGCATCGGCCCGCTGAGACTAGCCGTGCGGAACTGAAGCACATAGGGATTGGTTGTGGTCCGAAAGTCCTCCACAGTTCCCTGCCAGCGGAAGAGGCCGTCGTAGAGCAACACCACCCGATCGGCGGTGCGCTCAATCGTGCTCATCACGTGGCTCACCACCACAGAACTGCCGCCCGCGATTTGAGTCGTGTGAACGATCAAATCTTCAATCCGCGTGCAGGCCACTGGATCCAGACCTGCCGTCGGCTCATCGAAGAGCAGCAAGGGGACCTTCCCCACGGGCTGACTGGGATCACTGATCACAGCGCGGGCAAAGCTGACCCGCTTCTGCATGCCGCCACTGAGCTCGCCGGGATAGAGATCCTCCGTACCGGAGAGCCCCACGGCCTCCAGGGCCTCGGCCACCCGCTGGCGGATCTCCCGTTCGTTCAAGCGACTGAAACGATCCAGCAAAAAGCCCACGTTCTGGCGCACGGTCAAGGACGCCAGCAGCGCCGGGTTCTGAAAGACCGTGCGGACGTCGGGGGGGTTGCGCTGATCCAGCCGCAGATAGGTCTGCTGCACCCCATGGATCTTCAGGCGACCGCTGCTGGGCAGGAGCAAACCCGAGAGCAGACGCAGGATCGTCGATTTACCGGCACCCGAGGGGCCCACCACCGCCAGGCGCTCGCCCGCATTCAGGGTCAAATCGACGTCGCTCAGCACGGTGTTGCGGCCCCACCGCACGCTGACGTCGTCCATCTGGACCACTGGGGTGGATTGCACCGGATCCTTCACGAATGGGGGCATCTTGGCGGTTTCTCCGTAACCTGGCCCCATGCCGGCTCGAGGACACCGCAGGGGGAATCGCTCGAGACCTCGCCCGAGCTGGGTCGGCAAGGGAGATCTGCGCCAGAAGGACCTGGTCAGCCGCTCCAAGCGCGCCGCCCGCTGGCTGCAGCCCGGGCTGGTGGTCAAGCGCTGGATGCTGACCTCCGGGATTGGTCTGTTCCTGCTGTTCCTGGGAGGAGCCGTTTGGGCCGACCTGCAGCCGATCTACTGGCTGCTGGAGTTCATCCGCTGGTCCCTGGCCAACATCACCACGGTCCTCCCCCGCGAGATCACCGGACCGCTGGTGCTGGTGGTGGGCGGCGGACTGATCTGGCTCGGGCAAAGCCGCAGCTTTGGGGCGATCCAGCAGGCGCTGGCACCCGATCGCGACACCCTGCTGGTGGATGCCTTGGCTGCCAAGAGCCGCCTGAACCGCGGCCCCTCGATCGTGGCCATCGGCGGCGGCACAGGGCTCTCCACCCTGCTGAGCGGGCTGAAGCGCTACAGCAGCAACCTCACCGC
>NZ_JAFMFX010000034.1:0-19547 GCF_017855895.1 Vulcanococcus sp. CPBay_Sum15L08_68
CAGCGGCAGCTTGGAGCGTCCGGAGTTGGTTCGGATGCACTCGGTGGGCATCCAGGCTTAGTTCAGACGGGGGAAGCGATCGGCGATCGGGTCGCCGCTGAACTGCGCCACCCAGCCCTCGGGGTTGTCAAAGAAGCGAATGGCGCAGAAGCAGGGCTCTGCCCCCATATCGAACCAGTGCTTGGTGCCGGCGGGCACGCTGATCCAGTCATCGGCTTCGCAGAGCACCTGCAGCACCTCCTCGCCGATGTGCAGGCAGAAGAGCCCTCGCCCTTCGACAAAAAAACGCACCTCGTCTTCGGCGTGGGTGTGTTCGGCGAGGAACTTCTGGCGCAGGGCGGCGCGCTCGGGATGGTCCGGGGTCATCCGAATCGCATCGACCGTCGGGTAGCTGCCCCGGGCTTGGACCGCTTGGATCTCCCGGGCATAGGCCTTGAGTACGTCCTCGGGACCCGCACCCGCCGGGAGCGCCTCACGGGCCGGCCAGCGCTCGAAGCCGATGCCCCGCTCAGCCAGTTCAGCGGCAATGACCGCCGGATCGTTCGTCGTCAGCTTGGCTTGTTGCTCGGCCTCGCCGAAGACCTGCAGGTCGCTCATCGCCCAGCCCGCTGAATCCCATCACCCTAGAAAGGGGCCGGTTGAGCCCCCTTCGATGTCCTCCAGCGCGATCCTGCGCGTCTTGGCAGACGCTGCCACGGCGGCCAAGCCTGGGGTCACCCTGGTGGGTGTGGGTCCGGGTGATCCCCAGTTACTAACAGTGGCGGCGATCCAGGCCATCGCCTCGGCGGCCGTGGTGGCCTATCCCGTGGCAAGACCCGACGCCGAGGGCATGGCGGCCCAGATCGCGGCGCCCTGGATCTCGGCTGCGCAACGGCGGCTGCCCTTGCTGTTCCCGATGGTGGCGGAGGCGGAGCCGCGCCAACAGGCCTGGCGAGAGGCCGCCGATGCCCTGGCGCTGGCCGTGGAGCAGGGCCAGGCGGTGGTGTTGCTGTGTGAGGGGGATGCCTCGCTCTATGCCAGCTGCTCCTATGCCCTGCTGGCCTTGGCCGATCGCCATCCAGGGGTGCCTGTGGCTGTGATTCCTGGGATTACCGCGGCCGCGGCGGCTGCGGCGGCGGCTTCGGCCCAAGGCTTCCCTTGGCCCCTGGCCCTGCAGCAGGAGGGTCTGATGATTCGCCCCACGCCTGAGGATCCAGAGGCCCTGGAGGCTCTCTTGGATTGGGCGCGCCATCAAGAGGTGGTGTTGGCCCTGCTCAAATTGGGCCGCCGCTGGCGCTGGGTGCAACCGCTCCTGGAGCGTCGCGGTCTGCTCGGCAGCAGCCTGTTTGCCCAGCGGGTGGGCTGGCCCGATCAGCTCTTGGCCCCGGCCGATTCGATCCCGGCGGACGAGCAGCCCTACTTTTCACTGTTGCTGATCCGTCAGGGTTGGCCCAAGGTTCTGCCCTAGAGGAGCTGTTGCCATGAGCGCCATTGACTGGTTTGCCCTGCTCCACCCGGTGCTGGTGATCCTGTTCGTCTATCCCCTGATGGGGGCGACGGTTCGTCTGGGCCTGCTGGTGCGCGAGAAGCGCCTGGGCATCACCAAGCAGCCCGAACCGGTGCCGCAGGAGCACGCCGACCATGGCCTTTGGCTGACGGTTGGGGTGGTCGTGGCGGTGCTGATTGCCATCGTCTATTCGTTCAGCAAGGCCTATCTGGAGGCCGGTGCGGACTTCAGCGGCGGCGCCGGCCGCTACGGGCTCCTGCTGCTGGTGTCGGCCGGGACCCTGGTGGCCCTGGCGGCTCTGCTGCGGGTGCACCGGGCGATCTGGCGGGCGAGTTTTGCGCTGCTCTGCTGGGCCGGAGTCCTGGGCCTGGGCAGTCAGGCTGAGATCTGGCGTCTCTCCGACAATCCATTCGGCGCGGGGTTCTGGAGCTCCCACTACTGGGCGGGCGTTCTGCTGAGCGGTCTGATGCTGTTCACGCTCTCGGCGCGGCCGGAGATCAAGCGCAACCCTCGGCTGCGGCAGCTGCACATCAGCGCCAATGTGCTGATCCTCCTGTTGTTTGCCGTGCAGGGGGTCAGCGGCACCCGGGACCTGCTGCAGATCGGCGCTTACTAGCTGGCGAGGGCCGCGGCGGTTTGATCCAGCAGTGCGATGGCTTCGGCGGGCGTTGGCGCCCGCATCAGGGCGTGCCGCAGTTGCGGGGCGCCCGTGAAGCCATTGCAGGTCCAGCCCATGTGTTTGCGGGCGATCAGCAGCCCGTGGTCGCCCTTGGCGGCCACCAGGGCCTGGAGTTGTTCCTTGGCGAGCAGCACCCGCTCAAGCGCTGAGGGGGCCTCTGGGATCGGCCGGCCGCTGAGGGCCGCATCGATTTGGCCGACGAGCCAGGGGGCCCCCATGCTTCCCCGCCCCACCATCACCCCATCGGCGCCGGTTTGCTCCAGGCAGCGCAGGGCATCGGCGGCGGAGTTGATGTCGCCGTTGGCAATCACAGGGATGGCCAGGGCGCGTTTGACAGCGGCAATGGCCTGCCAATCGGCGCTTCCTTTGAAGCCCTGTTCCCGGGTGCGGCCATGGAGGGTGAGCAGCTGGGCCCCAGCGCTCTCCAGTTGACGGCACCAGGCCACCGGGTCGAGGTCACTGCCGCACCAGCCCAGCCGGGTCTTCACGGTGACTGGGATCGAGACGGCCGCAGAGACCGTCTCCACGATGCGGCTGGCCAGATCGGGTTCGCGGATCAGGCCGCTGCCGCCCCCTTTTTTGGCGATCTTTTTGACCGGGCAGCCCATGTTGATGTCGATCAGGAAGGCCCCGGCGGCCTCCGCCCTGCGGGCCGCATCGGCCATCGACTGGGGCCGGTGATCAAACAGCTGAACGCCGATGGGCCCCTGCTCGAGGGCCAGCTCCTCGACCTTTTGCAGGCCATGGCCCAGCTCCAGGCTGGTGGCGTTGACCATCTCGGTGAACAGCAGGGCATCGGGCGCCCAGCGCCGCACCAGCCCGCGGAAGATGCGATCGCTCACACCCGCCAAGGGCGACTGCAGGGCGCGGCAGCGCAGCAGGCGCGGTGTGCCCTGGCCGGACAGCTGAATCGCTTCGGTGGTGAGGGCGGGCGTGATCATGGTGATCCGATTCTCGGACTCCAGGTCGATGCCCATTCCCTACCCCCTCAGCAGGGCGCTGCTGGAAGCGGTGCTGGAGGACCGCACCAACGATCGTTTTGTGTGTGAGTTGATCTGGCCGCGCTTGGGATACGAGCAGAACGGCGAGGGGGTTTGGAGCGCCGGCCCGGCGACGGAGGCCAGTTGGCGGGAGTCCTTTCCAATCGAGCCCCAGTTCATTGCCGAGCGTCCAGCCAGCGTGGCCCTGACCCGGTCGGTTCCCAAGCCCTACAAGCAGCTGCTCAAGGAGCAGCTGGGCTTTGGCGGCTACCGGATTGGCGGCCTCTATCCACGCCGCACCCGCCGGGCCACCGCCGTGAACTGGCTGCTGGCCCACCTGGCGGAGCGGGGCGAACCCCTGCCCGCTAGCGGTCCGATGCCTCCTTTGTTGGAGCAACCCGCTGATCCGGTCCAGGGGCATCCAGGCGACCTGCCGATTGGCTGATCCCCGGGCTCGCGGGGGCCTGATGGGCAGGGAGGGCCAGGACCCACAGGCCCACGATCAACAGCTCCAGGCTCAGGAGCTGCAGGATCTGGCTTGAAGGCCCTCCCCGCATGGCTCAGGCCTGGATGCTGACGGGTGTTCCCTTGGGTGTGTTCTCAAACAGCCAGCGGGCATGGGGGCTGGGGATCCGAATGCAGCCGTGGCTGCGGGGCACGCCAAAGGCCTCATTGGCCTGCTCCTGCCAGGGGGCTCCGTGCATGCAGATCATTCCGTTCTGGGTGATGCACATCGCCCAGGGCACGTTGGGCGCGACATAGCCCCGGCCGCGCATGGTCACGCTCCGGTACTTGTCGTAGACCTGGCCAACACCCATCGGTGTGGGAGTGGAGCCTTTGCCAGTGCTCACCAGCACCGTGCGAACGAGCTCTTGTTGTTGGTTGTAGACGTAGAGCTTCTGGTCGGAGAGATCGACCACGATCGAGGCAATCAGTTCCACCATCGCGGGAGACCGCCGTCGGGCGGGGGACAGAACACCCCTCCTCTAGCGAGACTCGCCTGGTCTCGTTTTGAGACTGGCGGAAAGATTTTCGCTTCTGCCGGCCTGTAGGGTCGGATTACGGCAGTTGTTGCGATAACTCTTTGGCGTTGCCCGTCGTTGCCATTATTGGCCGCCCCAACGTGGGCAAATCCACCCTTGTGAACCGCCTCTGCCGTAGTCGCGAGGCCATCGTTCACGACGAACCCGGTGTGACCCGCGATCGCACCTATCAGCAGGGCTATTGGCGGGATCGCCATTTCAAGGTGGTCGACACCGGTGGTCTGGTCTTCGACGACGACAGCGAATTCCTGCCGGAAATTCGTGAGCAGGCGAACCTCGCCCTCTCCGAGGCCTCAGTTGCGGTGGTGATCGCCGATGGCCAGCAGGGGCTGACGGCTGCAGATGAGTCCATCGCCGAGTGGCTGCGGGGGCACAACGTTCCGGTGCTTCTGGCGGTCAACAAATGTGAGTCCCCTGAGGCGGGCCTCGCCATGGCCGCCGAGTTCTGGAGCCTGGGACTCGGTGAGCCCTTCCCGATCTCCGCCATTCACGGCGCTGGGACCGGCGATCTGCTCGATCGGATGGTGGACCATCTGCCGGCCGCCGAGGAGTTGGAGGGGGAGGAGCCCATCCAGATGGCCATCGTGGGCCGTCCCAATGTCGGCAAGTCCAGCCTGCTGAACGCGGTCTGCGGCGAGAAGCGGGCCATTGTCAGTCCGATTCGCGGCACCACCCGCGACACGATCGACACCTCGATCGAGCGGGAAGGGAAGCCCTGGAAATTGCTGGATACCGCCGGTATTCGCCGCCGCCGTTCGGTGAACTACGGGCCGGAGTATTTCGGCATCAACCGCAGCTTCAAGGCGATCGAGCGCTCCGATGTCTGTGTGCTGGTGATCGATGCCCTCGATGGCGTCACCGAGCAGGATCAACGCCTCGCGGGCCGCATTGAAGAAGAGGGGCGCGCCTGTGTGGTGGTGGTCAACAAGTGGGACGCCATCGAAAAAGACAGCCACACCATGCCGGCCATGGAAAAAGAGCTGCGGGCCAAGCTCTATTTCCTGGACTGGGCTCCGATGCTCTTCACCTCGGCGCTGACCGGTCAGCGGGTGGAAAGCATCTTTGCGATCGCGGCCGTTGCTGTGGAGCAGCATCGCCGCCGCGTCAGCACCTCGGTCGTCAATGAGGTGCTCAGAGAAGCGGTCAGTTGGCGCTCTCCGCCCACCAGTCGCGGCGGACGTCAGGGCCGGATTTACTACGGCACCCAGGTGGCCGTTCGCCCCCCAAGCTTCACCCTGTTCGTGAACGACCCGAAGTTGTTTGGGGACACCTACCGTCGCTACGTCGAACGGCAAATCCGTGAGGGTCTGGGCTTTGAGGGGTCGCCGCTCAAGTTGTTCTGGCGCGGTAAGCAGCAGCGCGATGCGGAGCGGGATCTGGCGCGGCAGCAGGCCAGGGGACGCTGAGGGCCTGAGCCGGCTTCAGCCCTGATGGATTGGTTGCGGCAGATCCCCATCGGCCAGTACGTCGATGGAACCAGCAGCTGGCTGCGGCTTCTCGATGCCCGCCTGAAGCTGGCCTGGACGGTGGCGTTTCTTCTCACCCCGATCCTGGCTGGACCCTGGTGGCGGCTGGCCCTGGTGGGTCTGTTGCTGCTGTTCACCGCCTGCAGTGGGCTGCCCTGGCGCCTCTGGCGCCGCACCCTTCCCTTGCTTCTGGTCCTCTCGGTGTTGGTGGGAGCCCTGGCGACGACCCTGCCGACGGGATCCCTGGCGCCTGCCTCCTTGAATCGTCCTCCCCAGGAATTGGAGTTGGGCTCCGATCAGCAGGGACTGCGTTGGGAGTTGCTGCGGCTGGGTCCGGTGCAACTGGGCCCCCTGCCGCTCGGTCCGTTGGTGGTGACCCGCCGCTCGGCGGAGTTGGGGATCAACAGCGCCACGCTCCTGTTCACGGTGATTCACAGCGCCAACCTGCTGCTGCTGACCACCCCACCGGAGGAGTTGGTCTGGGGCCTGAGTTGGTGCATCGCTCCCCTGGGTCGCCTGGGGGTTCCCGTGGAGCGGCTGGGCTTCACCTTGCTGTTGGCTCTGCGTTTTCTGCCGCTGGTTCAAGAGGAGTTCCAGAACCTCCTGCGCTCCCTCGCCACCCGTTCGGTCAACCTGCGGCGCTTGGGCTTTCAGGCGTCAGTCGGCCTGGTCCTGGCCTTGGGGGAGCGGTTGCTGGCCAACGTTTTGTTGAGGGCGGAGCAGGGGGCGGAGGCCCTGTTGGCCCGGGGCGGTCAGTGGATGGCCCCCTCACAACTCCTGCGCTCCAGGCTTCGTGCCCCCGTGCTTCAGGCCTTCGGCTGGATGGGCTTGCTTGCCGTTCTGGTGCTGCGCTGGCGCTTCGGTGCGCTTTGATAGACGGTTGGCCGACCTTGGCGTGTGAGCAACGAGCGCTATCTCAATCACCCCACCTTTGGCTTGCTCTATCGCGTCGCCGAGACGGGCGATGGCCGGGAGGTCTACGCCACCCTCTACGCCCAGAGGATGTTTTTTCTGGTCACGGTGCAGGGCCGCAGCGTCGAATTTGAGGTCATCCCCTTGATGGATGCCCGCCATCTGGCCGAGCAAAATCTCAATCGCGCCCGCCGAGAAGGTCCCGAGGTGCATGCCAGCTGGCGACAATTGTTCGACAAGACCTTCATCTAGCCGTTGGGCCTCTAACTGTTGGGCACTTCCCCTGCTGCAGATCGTCTTGCAGCCCTGTCTGCACAGTTGCCCTCCCACACCCGTTTGCTGGCGGTGAGCAAGGGCCACCCCGCCAGCAGCATTCGCGCGTTGGCGCAAGCCGGGCAACGCAGCTTTGGTGAAAGCCGCCTGCAGGAGGCCACGGCGAAGCAGCAGGAACTGGCCGATTGCGTTGACCTGGATTGGCACTTCATCGGCCGTCTGCAGGCCAACAAGGTGCGGCCGGTGCTGAAGCAATTCAGCGTGATTCACTCCGTGGACTCCTTGAGCCTGGCCGAGCGGATCTCGCGGATTGCAGGAGAGGAAGGGCTGCTGCCCTCCATCTTTCTTCAGGTCAAGCTGCGCCCCGATCCCAACAAAGGGGGCCTCTCCGTTGAGGAATTGGAGCGGGAATGGCCGCGGCTTCAGCAGCTGCCGCACCTGCGGATTGTCGGTCTGATGACCATGGCTCCCCTGGAGGTGGAGGGGGCAGAGCGGGAGGCGTTATTTGCGGAGTGTTCGGCTCTTGCCCAGCGCCTGGGTCTGGCCGAATTGTCGATGGGAATGAGCGGTGATTGGCCCGAGGCGGCCGCCGCTGGGAGCACCTGGGTCCGGGTGGGTTCAGCCCTCTTTGGTCCGAAGCTTTGAAACCGGCATGAAAGCCAACAATGATCCGCTGAAACCCTTGTCACCGCTCGCGTGGGACGCTATCTAGGTTGAAAGCCAAATCCGAGGTTTCACGGTGTCGTTGTTCTCCCGCCTGCGTGCAGTTGTTTCCGGAGACGATTACCTCGACGGTTATGAGGACGACGATCTCGATTACGACCAGGGCGACATGCCTGAAACCAGTGGTTCGACCCCCTCTGGTGCACTCGCTCTGACCAGCGATTTCGATTCCGTTGATCCCTTCGCTGGGAGCAATGTGATTGGCATGCCCGGCATCTCCACCTCGGCGGCTGAGGTCACCTTGATGGAGCCCCGCAGCTTCGACGAGATGCCTCGCGCGATCCAGGCCCTGCGTGAGCGCAAGACCGTGATCCTCAACCTCACGATGATGGAGCCCGATCAGGCTCAGCGCGCCGTTGACTTCGTGGCCGGCGGCACCTTCGCCATCGACGGACACCAAGAGCGCGTCGGCGAGAGCATCTTCCTGTTTGCCCCGAGCTGCGTCACCGTCACCAGCGCCGGCAGTGAAGAGGCCTCTGCCCCCACCGTGGCTCACCGCGAGAGCGTTGATGAGCCCCAGCAGGACATCGCCCCCACCCCCGCCTGGGGCCGTGAGTACGGCGCGAACGTCGGTTGAGCCTCACCTCCCCCTCGACCTTCGGGGTGATTGGCCTGGGCCGCATGGCCCAGGCTTTGCTATTTCCGTGGCTGGAGAGCGGCCTGGTGCAGCGTGCTTCGGTGCGCGCCGTCGTCGCCTCCCAGGCCTCGGCCCAGCGTCTACAGACTGAGCACGCGGGCCTTTCGGTGAGCGTCGATGGCCGTGAAGCCTGGGCGGCTCCGGTTGTGATGCTGGCGGTGAAGCCTCAGCAGCTGGAGGCCGTGGCAGCCGCGGCTCCAGCCCCCGCTCCCGGTGCATCGCCGCTGCTGATTTCTGTGTTGGCCGGGGTGAAGCTCGAGCGTTTGCAGCGCCTCTTCCCCGGCTGGCGTGTGGTGCGCTCGGTGCCCAACACCCCCTGCCTGGTGCGCGCTGGCCTGACGGCCTTGGCCTGGGGCGAGGGTCTTGAGGCCGAGCAGAAGGATTGGCTGCTGGAGTTGTTTGCCCAGGTGGGTGAGGTGCTGGAGCTGCCTGAAACGCAGCTCGATGCTTTCCTCGCGCTGACCTCATCGGGACCCGCCTTTGTGGCCTTGGTGGCTGAAGCCATGGCGGATGGGGCGGTGGCCTCCGGCCTGCCGCGGGCGCAAGCTCTGCACCTGGCCCATCGCACCTTGGCGGGGACCGCCGCGCTGTTGCATGAGCAGCAGTTGCATCCCGCCCAGCTCAAGGACATGGTGACCAGCCCGGGCGGCACCACCATTGCCGGGGTCCGCGCCCTCGAGAGCTCAGGTCTGAGGTCCGCCTTGATTGAGGCTGTCGTGGCGGCCGCAGAGCGCAGCCGCGCGCTCGGTTAGGCCTCTTTTTTCTTGTCCCCCAGGCGGGGCTCGGTGCCCGCAGCGATCCGGCTCAGGTTGCTGCGGTGGCGCCAGATCACCAGCACGGCCGCGACGATCGAGAGGCTCAGGTAGGCCGGACGGATCGCCTCTCCCAGGGAGGCGAAGCGCGCCAGCATCAGCAGAGGCAGGCTCAGGGCGGCGAGCACGCTCGAGAGGGAGACGATGCGGCTGACGCTGATCACCGTCAGGAAGACCCCGAAGGTGGCCAGGCCGACGGGCCAGGCCAGGCCCAGCAGCATCCCCAATCCAGTCGCAACGGCCTTACCCCCACGCCAGCCCAGCCAGATGGGCCAGATGTGGCCGGCCAACGCCGCTAAACCGGAGGCGACCACCCACCAATCACTCAGGGCGTTGGTGCCATCGGGCTGGAGTAGGGCTTTGGCCAGGAGCACCGCGGCGGTGCCCTTCAGCACATCGATCAGGAACACCACCAAAGCGGGGCCCTTGCCGATTTGGCGCAGGACGTTGGTGGCGCCGGTGGAGCCGGATCCCAGGGTGCGGATGTCGACTCCCTTGAGCCAACGCCCCGCCAGGTAGCCACTGGGGAACGAGCCCAAGAGGTAGGCCAGAGCCAGGGTGAGCAGAGGCGCGATCACGAAGTCGGTCACAGCAGGTCATCCTCCAGGGCGAGCTCGGTGGGGCTGCCGGCAAAGGCCAGCCAGACCGGGAATTGCAAGATCGGCACCTCGACGGCCGGCTCGGCCGCGTCCACCACGATGAAGGGGAGTTCGCCGCGCTCCTCCAGGCGGTCGGCCCGTTCGATCAGGGCATCGGCGCGCTCGAAGAGAACAATGCCGCTGCTGGGCCCAAAGTCTTCGCGGTTCAGGCCCAGGCAATCCTGCAGGCCCCGGCGCCATTCCCCGAGGCGCTCGGGCATCCCCGCCAGCACCAAGGTCTGGAAGCGCTCGCCGTAGAGCTCGCCCAGGATCGAGATGGCGGCGGCGGTGGTCAGGGCATTGCGGTTGCGGCTGCCGCAGCTGGGTTGGGCTCCGCGGCCCCCTTGGGCCAGGAACCAGTCCTCCAGCAGAGCCGCACCAGCGGGTTCAAGGCTCCGGCGCAGTTTCCAGGGATCGGCGTAGAAGTCGGCCTGGCCTTGGAAGCTCTCGAGGCGATCGCGAATCAGCGCTTCGTCATTGCTGAACAGCCCCGCCGGTGCCGGAGCCGGGATCTCAGCCGCCGCTGTGGCTTGGGCTTCGGCTGCGGCTGCTTGATCCAAGGGAGAGGGCTGGACCACCAGGGGCTGGACCACCAGCTCCATCTGTTCGGCGGAGACCGCCAGTTCCTGGAGGGCTCCCACCAGATAGTCCTGGAACCCCTTCACCCGCCGGGCGATGGAGTCGGATTGGCCGGCAAAGCTGCTTTGGATCTCCTGCTGCAGTTGATCCCGGCGGCTGCTCAGCTCGCTGATCTCCTGCTGCAGGGCATCGCGCTGCTGCCGCAGTTCGCTGGTGGCTAGGGCCGTCCAGTCGTCCGGTTGTGTTGGGTTGGTGGCGTCGTCGCTCATGGCTGGGCGCTCACGTGGTGGTTGAGCTGCTCGCGCAGGCTGTTGGCATCAAACAACACGGGCAGGAAGTGAATGCTCTGCTGTTCACGGAAATAGAACAGCACAGGGAATGGCCCCCAGAACACCGTCCAATTGAGCCATTCGCTGTAGGGGAAGCGGCGCAGGACGCTCTCGCCCCGCCAGACGATCAGGGCCTCAGCGCAGAACTGCAGGCGCAGGATCTGGCTCTGGACCAGCAGGAACAGGCCAAAGACGCTGACCAGCGCGGCGGCCCAAACGTTGAGCAGCAGGCAGGCCAAGCCCAGCAGCAGGACCCCCAGGGGCACCCAGATCCGCGGGGCCAGGATCGTGCCCTGATCAGGGTTCGGACCGGATCCAGTCACGGTTGCAGGACTCATGAACCGAAGAGCAATTGGGTCAGGACCACATCCATCAAGGACACGGTCACCAGGATCATCACCACGGCGCCAGTGGTGCTGGTGCCGACTTCCTTGGGGCCGCCCCGGGTCGTGAGGCCCCAGCCGCAGGCGATCACGGCAATCTGAAGGCCGAAGACACCGGCCTTCAGCAGCATCGCCGGCAGGTCCGAGGGCTGCATCCAGCCGCGCACGGAGGTCCAAAAGACATCCGGCGGGATGTTGTAGAGGATGGCGCTGCTGACTTGACCCGACCAGATCGCCACCCCGAAGAAGGCGAGGCATTGGACAGGGGTCATGACAACCATGGCCAGCAGACGCGGGACGACGAGGTACTGGACCGGGTCGGTGCGCAGCATCGTGATCGCGTCGATCTGTTCGGTGACCTTCATGGTCCCCAGTTGGGCGGCATAGGCCGTGGCCACCTTTCCGGTCACCAGGGTGGCGGTGAGGATCGGTGCGATTTCACGGGCCAGTCCCAGGGCCAGGATCCCGCCCACGGTTGATCCCGCGCCCTGCTTGACCAGCTCCGAGGCGGCCTGGATGTTGAACACCGTGCCTGCCGCCAGGCCGGTGATCAGGATGATCAGGAAGCTGCCGGGGCCCGCCTCCATCAATTCGGCGATGAGGTCATTCGGGTTGATCTGGCCCTTGGCCAGGGCCGAGACGGCTTGACCGCCAATCAGCAGGCTTTCCCCCAAGCGGGTCAGCCAGCGGGGGCGAAGCCAGGCGGGAAGGCGGCGGGCAGGCATGCGATGGGGTGGCTAGCTGGCTTGAAGATGCAGGCCCCTCTCGGGCCAGCGGCGCGTCACCACTAGCCCAAGAACCACCAACACTGCGGGAATGATGCCCATGCACAGCCGGATCGCCACTAGGGCGCTGGCCGGTTGGGCGGTGTTGGCGAGGGCTTCGTCGTAACCGCTGGCGCTGAGGACCATGCCCAACAGGGCAATGACGACGCTGATGCAGACCTTTTGGGCCAGGACCATCCAGGCGCTGTACTGCCCGGCGGGCTTCTCCGGGTCCGCGTCGATGGCATCGGGCAGCAGCGACCAGGGAATGAGATAGGCCGTCGAGGCGCCGATGCCGGCCAAAACGATGGTGACCACCAGCAGGACCAGCTTCAGCAGGTTGCCGGTGGCCAGCAGGGGCAGGCTGCTGTTCAGGGGCTGGAGCACCATCACCAGAAGGCAGCCGATGATCCAGAGCAGCCCCCCCTGGCGCAGGGCCTGAAGGCGTCCGGCTCGATGGGAGACGTTGTTCCAGAGCCAGAGCCCCCCAAGGGAGCTGAGCAGGAAGGGCAACAGGATCAATTTGCTCAGCCCCTCGGGCACCTGGAGCACGACCGGAAGGAAGAAGAGTGAGACGGCCTGCATCAGCTGCAGGGAGCACCAGAGCAGCAGATAGAGGGCCAGCACCATTAAGAAGCGGCCGTTCTGGGCCACCCGCCGCAGCAACTTGCGGGTGGTTCCGGGGGTGGGTTCAGGCCGTTGGCAATTGCGGGCGGCCGGCAGCAGGCCCCAACCGCAGAGCAGGCCCGAGAGGCTGATGATCACGCCCGAGACCAGGCCAACCGGCAGATAGGTGGAGGGATCACGAAGATCGCTCACCAGCACCCCCGCCAGCAGGGCCGCGGTGATCGTGGCCAGGATCGAGCCGGTGAAGCGGGAGGTGTTCAGCCGGGTCCGCAGTCCGACGTCGGTGGTGAGTTCGGCCGCAAGGGCTGTGTAGGGGAGATTGACGCAGGTGTAGAGGCTGTTGGCGACCACGGAGACCACCAAAAAGACCCAGAACTTGGTCCAGATGTTGTCCCAGGGGGGCAGCCACCACATCAGTGCCATGGAGGCACCCAGGGGAACGGCGCTCCAGAGGATCCAGGGGAGACGTGGGCCGAGTTTGGTGTTGACGGTCTTGTCGCTGAGCCAGCCGACGATCGGGTCATTGACGGCATCCCAAAGCCGTCCGAGCCCATAGGCCAGGCCGGCGAGCCAGGGGGGAAGACCCGCGGCGACGTAGAAGCGCAGTAAATAGAAGCCAATCAGGGAGGCGCCCATGCCCGTGCCGACGTCCCCGAGGCCATAGGCCCAGAGCAAGCGTTGACGTGGTCTGCCCCGCAGATCGACGGCATCGCTAGGGGCTTGAGGCGTGGCGGCCAAGGACGCTGTCCCGAACGCAGGTCATAATGCTCTAGTCAGCGCGAAACCCGATCCGCTGGCGTTCAGCACCGAACGCTCCTAGTGCGTTTGTACTGCTGCGGGCTTAGTTTAGTGGTAAAACCTCAGCCTTCCAAGCTGATGATGCGGGTTCGATTCCCGCAGCCCGCTTCCCTCTAGAAGCAGCTCTGCTCCACGAGCAGCACCAGGCTGCGGCTCTTCATGGCCTGGGTTGCACCGTTCCAGGCTTGGGGGTCGGCGGGTGCAGCATCGGCCTCAGCGGTGTTGATCACCTGGCGCCAGCCGTGATTCACCTTGGGCACCTCGAAACTCAGGTCCTCGCAGTAGGCGTTCATCCCGCACCAGATCAAGGGGCCCCGCTGACGGTCGTTGAGACTCCAGGCCAGGGTGTGGGACCAGCTGGCCCAATCCGGTTGTCCGAGTTTGGGGCCGTGCCATTGGCGAATGAGGTGTCCCGGCTGATCGAAGCGGGGGGACTTGGCCTCGGCATGGGGCACCTCGGGATTGAACAAATCAGCCCACTGGTGGCGGATCTGAATCAGCCGTTGCAGGAACCGTTTGAGTTCGAGGTCCTCCGCGTCCGGTGCCCAATGCATCCAGCCGAGGATGTTGTTCTGGCACCAGGTGTTGTTGTTGCCGCCCTGGCTGCGGCGCACCTCGTCCCCCATCAGCAACATGGGAACCCCGGGGGCGAGCAGCAGGCTCGCCAGCAGGTTGCGCAGTTGCCGATTCCTTAGGGATTGGATGTCGGGGTCGCTGCAGGGCCCCTCGGCGCCGTGATTCCAATTGTTGTTGTGGTTATCCCCGTCGCGGTTGTCCTCCCCATTGGCCAGGTTGTGCTTACCGCCGTAGCTGACCAGGTCGTTCAGGGTGTAGCCGTCATGGGCGGTTAAGAAGGTGATGCTGCGCCCCAGGACGGCTGGTTGGCCGCCGAAGAGATCGGGACTGCTGCTCAGGCGTTGGCCCATGGCCCAGCAGCTCTTGTCATCTCCCTTCCAGAAGCGACGCACGTCATCGCGGAAACGGCCGTTCCAGCTGCCAATGCGCTTGGCGGGGAAATCGGCCAGGCGATAGAGGCCGCCGCAGTCCCAGGGCTCACTGACCAACTTCAGATCGGAGAGCTCGGGGTCGGCTTCGATCTCTTCAAACAGTGGTGGTTTGTCGAGGGGGGCCAGTTCTTCCCCGCGGCTGAGGGCGATGCCGAGGTCGAAGCGGAAGCCGTCGACCCCCAGCTCCAGGGCCCAGCAGCGCATCGATTCAAGAATCAGGCGCCGCACCAAGGGCCGGTTGGCCGCAATGGAGTTGCCGCAGCCGCTGACGTCGAGGTAATCGCCTTTGGCGTTCTGGTGGTAGTAGAGGCGGTCGTCAATTCCGCGCCAGCTCAGGGTTGGGCCGGCCTGGTTGCCCTCGCAGGTGTGGTTGTAGACCACATCCACCAGCACCTCGAGGCCGGCCTGGTGGCAGGCGCTCACCAGTTGCCTCACCTGATGGCGGATCTGTAGGGGATCGTCTCCCTGCTGGTAGCCGTGATGGGGGGCCAGCCAGCTGAGGGGGCTGTAGCCCCAGTAGTTCATGCGTCCCTCGGGTGCATCGTGGGGGTCGAACGCCATCACCGGCAGCAGTTCGACCGTGGTGATGCCGAGGTCCTTGAGATAAGGAATGAGTTCGATTAACCCCAGGTAGGTCCCCTGGGCGTCCGGGGTGACCGGGCTGCCCTGGCCGCGGCTGAAGCCCCCCACGTGCAGCTCGTAAATCAGCGTGCGCTGCCAGCTGTGGCGCGGTCTAGGCGCCGCTTGGAAATCAAAGCGATCCCGCTCGGTGACGACCCCTTTGAGGCACTTCGCCGTATTCGGCATCCCGCCGAGGGCATCGACCCGGCTGTAGACATCCCACCCTGTGATTGCACGGGCACAGGGATCAAGGAGCAACTTGGACGGGTTGTAGCCGTGGTTTCCCGGTTGCAGGGGGCCAAAGACTCGGTAGGCGTAGCAGCAGCCGATGCCGACGCCCTCGACCTCCACGTGCCAGAGGTCGCCGGAGCGGTGGCTGCTGTTCAGCTCAATCGTTTGCTCGGGTTCACTGGCGTTGCCATCGCGAAACAGCAGCAGCTCAATCCGGCTGGCACTGGGAGCGGCCAGGGAAAAGTTCACCCCCCTGGGCGTCGCTTGCGCCCCAAGGGGCCAGGGCTGTCCGAGGTGGATCGAAGCCAACGGATCCTGGGGGCTGCCACCACAAGCTAAAGGTGGTGGAGCGGTTGTGGCCCGTCATGAGTGAGGAGAGCCCCCAGCAGGCTGCATCCGGTTCGGTGTTTGCAGAGCCCTTGCCGGAAGGGCGCCCGCCGCGTCAGGTCCTCGAGAACCTCTGGCTGTTTGCCCCCAACCGCGACACGCTGGGGGGCTCGGCCTGGTGGCTGGAGACTCCGGAGTGGGAGGGATGCGCGGGTCTTCTGATCGACTGTCCAGGACTGAATCAAGCCAACCTGGCTTTTCTGCGGGAGCGCGGCCCGGGTCGACTGGTCTTGACCAGCCGTGATGGCCACGGCCGCACCCGACGCTTTCAAGAGGAGCTGCAGTGGCCGGTCTCCCTGCAGGAGCAGGAGGCCTACCTTTTGCCGACCGTTGATGGACTCGAGCCCTTCTCGATCGAGCAGTCCCTTGCCCCGGGATACAGCCTGCGCTGGACCCCAGGCCCGACCCCGGGCAGTGCCGTGCTGCTCGCTGATCGGGCATTCAATGGCGCGCCGCTGCTGTTCTGCGGGCGGCTTCTCAGTCCAGTCGCGTCGGGTGAGGCCCGTCCCCTGCGCACGCGCCGTTCGTTCCATTGGAGCCGTTGGTTGCGCAGCCTGGAGGCCTTGGGGGACTGGTTGCCCCGCTCCACGCCGGTTGCTCTGGCGAGTGGGGCTGGCTTGGGGGCCCTGCGGGGTGAGGCCTTGATCGCTGATGTTCAACAGCAGTTGCAGGCCCTGGACTGGGCTGCTTTAGAGGGCCAGGAGCCCGTCTAGGGATCGGCTCGTAGGGGCACAAAACAGTGCGAAAGGGCCGATTTCGGCAGCAAATGTGGCAAAAACGGCATGGGAAAAGGGGTTTTGAGGTTGCCGCCCCTTGCCAACCCCCATACCATTGGCGCGCTGAAACCAGTGGTGGCGGGGTTTTCTCACTCCGCCCTGCTGCTACTGAGCCCAGAGGCTTCCACTCCGATGAACAAAGCTGACCTCGTCAATCTCGTGGCTGCTCGCACCGAGTTGACCAAGACCGACGTGGCCCAGGTGGTCGACGCGGCCATCGACACCATCATCGATTCGGTTGTCGAAGGTAAGAAAGTGTCGATCCTTGGCTTCGGCTCCTTCGAGCCCCGCGAGCGCTCTGCCCGTCAAGGCCTGAACCCCAAGACCGGCCAGAAGATCAAGATCCCCGCGAAGCGCGTCCCTGCATTCACCGCAGGCAAGCTCTTCAAGGATCGCGTTCAGGGCTGATCACGCCGCGCCCATTCACGGTGTTGAGCAGAGGGCGACCTTCGGGTCGCCCTTTTGCGTGTTGCGGGCCTAGCGGTTGATCGATGTCTACCTTGCTGCCCTCTCATCTCAGAGCATTACGGCGCGAGGTCGCCGATCTGAAGGAAACGGCTCGCCGGGGTCGCTATGCGCCGTCCCCGACCGGTCCACTGCATCTGGGCAACCTCCGCACGGCCTTGCTCTCCTGGTTGATCACCCGGCTGCAGGGCGGCGAGTGGTTGCTGCGGATTGACGATCTCGATACGCCCCGCAATCGAGCAGGGGCGGAGGCCAGCATTCGAGAGGACCTGCGCTGGCTGGGTTTGCTTTGGGATGGACCGGTGCTGCGCCAGAGCGAGCGCCGCGGTCTCTACGCCACGGTCCTCTCGGCCTTGCGGCGTAGCGGCCAGCTCTATCCCTGCCGCTGCAGCCGTCGGATGTTGGCTGACATCTCGGCCCCCCATGGCCGATCGGGGGTCTATCCCGGTTTTTGCCGGCCACTCACTCCCCGTTGGGGTCTGGAGGATCAGCGCCTGCCCAGTTGGCGGCTGCAGCTGGAGCCGGGCCCCCTTCGTTGGCCAGAGCAGTTGGGTCCTGAGGGGTGCCTCGACGGACCGACGGAGGTCGGTGATGTGGTGCTGCGCCGGGCCGATGGTTTCCTGGCCTATCACCTGGCGACCGCGGTCGATGAGTGGGCACTCGGCATCAGTGATGTGGTGCGCGGCTTGGACCTCTGGCCGGCCACGGGACCGCAGGTGGCGGTCCTTCAGCACCTGGGCGTGGAGCCGCCGCGTTACTGGCACCTGCCCCTCTGGATGGATGATCAGGGCCAGCGCCTGTCCAAACGCGATGGCGGCATGGGCCTTGCGGTTTGGCGGGAGCAGGGCGTTCTGCCTGAGGCGGCGATTGGTCGCTTAGCCGCCTCCTTAGAGCTGGTGCCGGAGGGCTCCTGTCTCAGCGCCCAGGAGCTGTTGCAGCAGTGCCAGCTCGGGACCTTGCGGCAGCAGTTGAGCAAGGCTTAACAATCCCTTCGGGATCAAAACCCCTGGCTGCGAACAAAGTGAGGCCATCACCAGGAGCGGCCCATGGCCAGGCCCGAGGAGCAGGGGAAAACAGCCATCAATGAGGGTGCAAAGCCTTGTCCCAGGTGTGGAGGGAGCGGCATCCAGCGCACGCAAACGGCCGGCTACCGCACCTGCTTGCAATGCGTGGGTCAGGGCACCATCCTGTTGATCAGCGCTTCGTCTTCTGCCGCCAGATGAAGAAAGCCGTCGTTGCGACCACGGCCAACAGGGGTGCGGCAGTCAGCAGCAGCAGGGCAATGGCGGTCCAGTCGGTGTACATCGCGGCCAGGGCGAAAGCGGCGCCCATCCTCTCAGGCGCTCTGCTCGTTGTGAGCTGCTGTTGCGTTCCGGTTTCGGCCCGGGCGGGTGTGGTCTTTGACGATTGCCAGCCCACGCCGGATGGGGGAGTGACCTGCAACACCCAGCCGACGGGGAACACGCTGATGGATGACGAGGCGGCCCGTTACGGCCTCTTCAATGAAGCCAGCCCTGGCTGGTCGGAATTTGACCCGTACCAGGGCTACGACGACATGTTTGGCGGGAACGAAACCTGACCTGCAGGTGAGGGCTCCGTAGGATCCGCCCCATCTCGAGTTCGCTGAGCCAGCCCCCGATGGAGCTCACCTACCGCCCCCGCCGCCTGCGCCGTTCCCCTGCCCTGCGGGCGATGGTGCGGGAGACCTCCCTGAGTCCCGCGGACTTCATCTATCCCCTCTTTGTCCATGAGGGGGCCAGCAACGAGCCCATCGGGGCGATGCCCGGCTGTCAGCGCTGGAGCCTGGATGGGCTCGTGCAGGAAGTCGGTCGTGCCTGGGACCTGGGGATCCGTTGCGTAGTCCTCTTCCCGAAGGTGGCCGATGGCCTGAAGACCGAAGACGGTGCGGAGTGCTTCAACGAAGGTGGCCTGATCCCCCGGGCGATCCGCCGCCTCAAGGAGGTGCACCCCGAGATGGCGATCATGACGGACGTCGCCCTGGACCCCTACTCCTGCGATGGCCATGACGGAATCGTCAGTGGCGAAGGGGTCGTGCTCAACGATGAAACCGTTGCCCTGCTGTGCAAGCAGGCCGTTGCCCAGGCCCGTGCCGGTGCGGATCTGATCGGCCCCAGCGACATGATGGATGGCCGCGTTGGTGCCATCCGCGAAGCGCTCGATGAGGAAGGCTTCGAGCACGTCGGCATCATTAGCTATACGGCGAAATACGCCTCGGCCTACTACGGCCCCTTCCGTGAAGCACTGGATTCCGCCCCTCGTGCGGTGGCCAGCAAGCCCATCCCGAAGGACAAGTCCACCTACCAGATGGATCCGGCCAACGCCCGCGAGGCCATCACCGAGGCCCAGCTCGATGAGCAAGAGGGGGCCGACATCATGATGGTCAAGCCCGGTCTGGCTTACCTCGACATCATTCACCGCCTCCGTGAGGAGAGCGAGCTGCCGATCGCGGCCTACAACGTCAGTGGTGAGTACGCCATGGTCAAGGCGGCCGCTGAAAAGGGTTGGATTGACGAGCGGGCTGTGGTGCTTGAAACCCTCCTCTGCTTCAAGCGTGCTGGTGCGGATTTGATCCTCACCTATCACGCCTGTGATGCAGCCGAATGGCTGCGCCAGGGCTGAGGCTGGCTTCTCAACGGTTGAGACAGCGGCCATCTCACAATGGGTTGGTCGCCTTGAGCCCCATGTCCTGCAACCATCGCCTTGGCCATGTCGCCCTGCGGGTGCAGGACATGGAGCGGGCCAAGCGTTTCTATCTCGATTTGGGCTTGCGGCTGACCTGGGAAGCCGAGGACTGGTGCTATGTCCAGTGGCCCACCGGTGAGGGCATTGCCCTGCTTAGCCCGGATTACAAGGCGGCAGGCCCCCACTTCGCCTTTCACGTTCAGAACCGCGCTGAAGTGGATCAGGTGC